>JAIRXD010000038.1 GCA_031268545.1 Puniceicoccales bacterium
CTACACTATTCATCCGAACAAGCATAGATAACAATTCATAGACATATGGCTCCATGGCGGCCTTGGCAGCATTGGTAGTATACAATAAATTTCCATTGAAGTAGTTCTTCACCATAATACCCCTCGTCAAGTCCATACTCACTGGAGTATTGGCATGGCCGATGTTCACCGGTCCCAGGGCTGAAAAAACAACCCCCAACATAATTAATATTTTTTTTCTCATCTTATATCCTTTTAGTTTTTTATTATTATCAATTGAAATTATACTTTTCTTAAAAAATTTTACCATCTTTATCCAAAGTTATACCTCTGTATTTTATGGTCTTATTATGCACGTTTGTTAATTTATCACCAGCATTTTTTTAAAGATTTAGGTTAAATTTAGTAAAATTTTCACAAATTCTATAAAAATCATCTTAGGCAATGATCCCACAGCCTGTGATTTTGCCATTAAAAGCACTGGAATAATCAGCGATATCGTCCCAATCTGCCGCTACTTTTACAATTCCCTTCATCATGATTTTAATCGCAATGACCATGGCCAACCCCCGTCGAACAAAGTGTCTAAGGGACCACCGCCGATATGACTGATATTTTTTCCTATCCATTTTAAAATTCCCTAGGTTTTTCCACACCCTCCGATGCATTTATATTTTTTAATCTCTTTGCCACAAACCTTATTTGCTTACAAACCGCATTAACATCCTTGTCGTTCACGGTATTTATACTCACTCCAAATAACCAGCAGATTGCTGTCCGAATTATGCTATTTCTGGACTTGTCCAACTCCGTAACAATTTTCGGCAGCTCACTTTTGATGTCTACTTCAAAAATATGCATGAAATTCATTATTTCTTCCGCAAGAATCTTTGGTTTTTTCTCTGGGTTATTGGCAATGGAAATAATCACATGTATGGTATTACAACCAAACCCCTGTTCTTTTAGATATTTCACCGCTACTTCGATACCATTGGCCGTTACTTCACCAGCACAAAGCTGTGCGGTACAAAGCATGCAACAGGAATATATGATTAAAATTTTTGTTAAACCTTTAAATACATTCATGGGATTTATCATATACTGTATTTATAAAATATTAAACATCAAAATTATGTAAATAAAAATATTTTTATGGAAGGATTCCGTGGATCAAAGAAACCAACGGCATGAATAGCCCAACGATGATTGTACCTACGAATAGAGCCAATATTATGACGAGTATTGGTTCCAAAATTGAAGATACCCTGGCAATGGTCTCATCGAGTTCACCCTCGAAATGGGTCGCCACCCGGCCCATCATTTCGCCCAGCTTTCCGGATTCCTCACCGACCTTTATCAAACCATCGGCCATGGCCGGAAAAATTTTCCTCCGGCGAATAGAATCAGCCAATCCCATTCCCTGTTGAATATCACCCATCGCCAGGTTCAATCGCTCCCGCATAAGAAAATCTTTCACACCGGCAATGGACAATTTCATTGCCTCTACAAGGGATAGTCCGCAGATCAGCAAATCCCCAAATGTCCTGGTAAATACCAAAATATTCCAACGGGCTAAAGCACTGCCAACCAATGGAGTTTTTAGAAAAAATTTGTAAAAAAATTTCCGAATCATCTCCAGGCGTTTCAGCGAAGACACCAGGATAAAACTCAGTGCCAATGCCACGAAAATGGCTTTCCAGTTGGATGAAATCCAGCGACTGACCCCGATGATGATGCTGGTCAACGGCGGCATAGCCCGGGGACCAATCTGCTCCTCGATGATCTTTTCAAACTTCGGAATGACAAAACCGGTAAGCGTAAATATGACCACCAAAGCAACGGCCATAACCGTCACCGGATACAGCATGGCCGACAGGATCTTCTTCTTCAGCCAGACCTTCTTGTCCATCAAATTTGCCATGCGCTCCATGGTTTCGGCCAGCATACCCACTGATTCTCCGGCTCTCAGCATTGCAATTTCTGCCTCATCAAATCTGATCCTCGACGCCATCATTGCTTCGGACAACGGGCTACCGGATTCTATTTCCAGCAAAATATCCAACAGAAAGCTGTAAACCACCCCATTACTGGATTCCTGGTCAATCATTATCAAAAGCGAAGACCTTAAATCTGTACCCGAAGCCAGCAGGATGGAAATCTGACGGAAGATCTGGGTCTTCTTTTCCATTTTGATTCCCAATCTCAGAGCCTTGGATTTGGCACGGTTGTTTTCCCGGGCAGTGATTCTCTTGGACGCCGCCTCCGAAATTTTGGTGCTGTCAATAGATTTTACCGTGGCCAGGGTCTCGAGATCCTTAAACAGTGTATTTTCATCCTGAATGCTCTGATCCATCTCAAATGATTGTGGATATACCCCTTGGGGTAAAAATGGATTTTGACGCCCATTAAGAGATCCCAGAGCCCTATTCCGAACCAAATGCCTCAGCTTTAAATTACCTAGCTTCATTTATTTCACCACCTCCAAAGTTTTGGTACTGTCCTTCGATTTCATCGTAACCAGGACTTCAAAATCCCCAAACGGCGTATTTTCATCCTGAATGCTCTGATCCACCTCAAATGATTGTAGATATACCCCTTGGGATAAAAATGGATTTTAATACCCATTAAGAGATCCCAGGGCCCTATTCCGAACCAAAGTTCCATTTCACTTACGCAGCTTTTGGAATTTTAGCTTCCTCTTGGCCACATTTTTGATGCTCTTCCTAACCTCCACATCGTCATTTTCAGCAATTTCTATGCCGATTATGTGTTCAAAAATATCGTCCAAAGTGAGAATGCCAATGATTTTGTCATCTTTTTTCACAAAGGCAAGCTGGCATGCTTCGGTGATAAACTCGTGGAGTGCTGAATCCACAAGACTTTCTCCGTTGATAATTTTTGGCACCTGCATCAGTTCCCTCAGCTGGGCCGAGATTTCGCCATTGACCAAGGTTTTTAGGATATTTAGCCGCGGTACAACTCCGACCAAATTATCCGGATATTCAGAATAAACCGGCAATCTACCGATGGGAATGTCCTTGTTGGTGGAAAAAATTTCCCGAATGGTCCTGTTTTGATCGTAGGAAGTGAGATGCCCCAGAGGTGTCATTATATCAGCAGCCTGGGTGTTATCCATGTTGATAACATTGGCAATCATACGGCTTTCTATCTTGGTAAGCGTACCGTCACGTACACCTTTCTCGGTCATCAGAATAATATCCCGTTCGGAATAGCTGGCCATCTTTCGCTGGGGAATAAGTATCCGGACCATCAACCTGCACATCTTCGAAAAGGGAGACATGATAAACAGTATGAATTTTAGCGGATATATTACAATTTTATGTAGCTTCCTGCGATGGGCTATACCGATATTTTTCGGAAGAATCTCCGATACGGTCAATAGGGTGATGGTCATTGCCACCGAGAAAATCCACAGCTTATCTTCACCGAATATCCTCGAAGCCATACCTCCGGCCACCACCGCACCTAAGGTATTTGCCACAGTGTTGAGTATCAAAATTGCCGAAGTTGTTTCCTCAATATTGTCTTTACTTTCCTCAAGCCATCGCCCGATTCTTGCGTATTTTTTCTTAAGAGCCTCTATCTCCACCTGATCC
>JAIRXD010000011.1 GCA_031268545.1 Puniceicoccales bacterium
AGATAACATACCCGTCGTACAGGTCAGTGAGTAGCGGTAACTATAGGCAATATAGGGATTTTTTTAAAAACAGTTGGCTTGGGGTTTGCCCAGTGGTATCGATATTTCTACTGACTGGCATAGGGTTATTAGCACTCTCAAGTGCCTCATTTCAAATGTCTGATAAACTACTTACTAAGCAGTTTATCTGGCTTGGTGGTTCATTATTTTCAGCAATGTTTTTCGCTTTCATTCCCCTGGAGTGGCTATACAGGTTCCGCAATGTCATAGTATATATCACGGCCATTGGATTAATTCTCGTGCTTATCCCGCATATTGGTCGAATAGTGAATGGTTCACGGAGATGGATCAAGATTGGCAGCATTGGGTTTCAGGTTTCAGAGTTCGCTAAAATCGCCATTATACTATGGTTATCCGCCTATATATCAAAAAATATCCATTTGATTGATAATGCATTATATGGGTTTTGCTGTCCAATGCTCGTAACCTGCGCCTTTGCTCTACTGATACTCCTAGAACCTGACTACGGAACGGCATTTTTATTCATTTCTGTGGGCATAAGCCTGTTATTTTTATCCGGTACAAAGATTGTCTATATATTATATACAGTGGGGTTTGGCGGTGTAATTTTTGCCATATTGATATGGCTAAATCCTGTAAGGCTGAAGCGGGTGATATCATTTTTGGACATCGAAGGCAATAAATCCGACGGCTCCTATCAGCTATGGCAGGGCATACTGAGCTTTGCCTCGGGAGGGATGTTCGGCGAAGGCCTTGGCCTGGGTAGACAAAAAATATCCTATCTACCAGAAGCACATACGGATTTCATCCTGGCAGTAATCGGTGAGGAAATGGGCTTCATTTCCACAGGATTCATAGTTTTTTTATTTTTTACATTCACCATCACCTGCCTATTGATTTTGCGACAACAAAACTCGACCTATCACCGGATGCTTGGTTATGGAGCAACACTCATGATAACCTACCAGGCCATAATGAATATGTGTGTTGTAAGTGGTTGCATGCCAACAAAAGGTATATCATTGCCCTTCATAAGTTATGGTGGATCCAACCTACTGCTGCTCTATTCTTTGCTGGGCATAATTTTCAATTGCATGAAGCATGGGCAACCTATTTTAAAAGATGCTTCAGGCCAGTGATTCGCTCGGTGGATTTGTTGTTTTTTATCGCCAAGTAGTAGGCTTTTGGATCGCCAACAATGAAAACTTTGTTTCGGCCACGAGTTATGGCTGTGTATATTAAGTTCCTCTGTAGCATAACGTAATGCTGATTCATCAATGACAAAATCACTATGGGAAATTCGCTGCCCTGGGCCTTATGGATTGTGGTTGCATAGGCCAAGGCAATGTCCCCGAGATCCGATCTCTTGAGTTCCACACTTTCTCCATTGAAATCAACGACCATAAGACCTTCCATCGTATCTATGGAAATTATTCTGCCCAGATCTCCATTAAAAATATTTTTGTCATAATTGTTCCTAAGCTGGATGACCTTATCACCTAGCCTAAAATTATTCAAAGATGTTTTCGAAGCGCCATGGGTAAAAGCTCTTTGCAAAACCTCGTTAAAATTAGTCACACCAACGGTACCTTTATGTAGCGGTACCAATACCTGTACGTCATTGATAGGATCTACACCATACCACTTGGGCAGCAAATCTTTACATAATATTTCGATCTTACTTAGACACTGTTCCGGGCTTTCAGCCAAGATAAAATTAAAATCTTTATCCTTATCCACTAAGGCTAAGTCATCGATTAGCCTTGGTAAAGTCTGATTGCCGGAGATTATATCATGGGCAATTGAAACGATATCGCTGCGATTGTCCTGCCGAAACACGTTCTTTAACCTAGTGACTGAAAATATATTAGAGCCTATACAGTCCCATAAAACGCTGCCGGCACCCACCGATGGCAGTTGGTCAACATCACCGACTAATAACAGACTTGTTTTGGGATTTAGAGCCCGGAACAGCGCGGCTGCCAGTTTTGTATCCAACATACTGGCCTCGTCAATTACTAGGAAATCGGCCTCCAGGGGCATATTTTCATCATGTAAAAATTTGTGACTTTCTGGTACAAATTGCAGCAATCGGTGGATAGTTTTAGCAGTCATTCCGGTTATTTCCCCAAGGCGTTGGGCAGCCCGACCGGTGGGTGAAGCCAGCAAAATTTTAGCATTTTTAGTTCCCAAAATAGCAACCAGGGTCCGCAGAATTGTTGTTTTGCCAGTTCCAGGTCCGCCGGTGATTATTGATAACTTACTTGTCAATGCCATCTTCAATGCCTCAAGTTGTTCTTCTGCAAACACAAAGCCTTCCAGTTCCTGGGCCCATAAAATTGCCTTTTCCACATCCATAGAAGGTAATGTCTTGTCCCTAGATCTAGAAATTTTACCTAGACTATTGGCAATGGTTTCCTCAGCAATCTTCATAGCCGACAGCTGAAGCAGATCGTCTTTTATTACAAAAACGCTGCCAATTGTGATTAAAAATTTCAACTGATCATCAATTTTATCTTCCGAAACTTCCAATAAAAGCCTGGCAGTTTTGAGCATCATTTTACGGCTAACACAGGTATGTCCTGCCGCCTCAAAGTTATTGAAACAGAAACAGATACCTGCTTCTATTCGGGAATGATGATTGCTGGGAACACCAAGATTCATCGCAATTCTATCGGCGGTCTTAAAGCCAATACCCTGCACTTCCTTGGCCACCCTATAGGGATCTGTTTCCAAAATATTCCTGGCACGGTCACCATAGATTTTATAGAGCCTTAGGCAGAGGGAATTTGATACGCCATAGGTTTGCAAAAAAATCAATATATCCCGGATAGCCACCTGTTCATCCCAGGAACGCTTTATATTTTTAGCCCGCATGGGCCCGATCCCTGGTATCTCTCTTAGTTTGGCCGATTCCGAGGATATAATCTGGAAAGTTTTGGCACCAAATTTATCGACAATTTTATCAGCATATATTTTACCTATGCCATCTATCAGACC
>JAIRXD010000051.1 GCA_031268545.1 Puniceicoccales bacterium
TGGATGTCATGCCTCGAAAGTAAGACAAATCATGATTCCAGAAAAATAATCGCAATATGTATGCAGATTGTCTTAGCGTTGTTTATGGGAGCTCTTGGCTTTATTACTCCAGAAACTCACATTTTAATTTTAACATCAAATGTTTTTATTTTGACTTTGGCAGGAGCAGTTCACGACATCGTCGGAGACCACGTCCGATTAAAAATGTTTACGGGGAAAAACCTTGGTATCGCAACATCTATCGGCACAATCGGATTTAGGATTGGGATGCTCTTGTCCGGAGCCGGAACCCTCTACGCCGCAAATTTCTTTGGGTGGCCCTGCGCTTTTATGTTAACGAGCTCGACAATCGTCATAAGCTTTCTGGCCACTATATTTCTACCAAAGCAAAAAGCGATAAATGATACAGATATTAAACTATCTTTAAAAAATTATTATAGGTCTGGAAAAAGTTTAATCAAAAAACATGGCGTTGCAGTAATTTTGTTATTAACCTTATCCTTCAAGTTTTCGGATAGCTGTATAAGTAGTCTGAAACCGATTTTCTTACATTCTAAAAATATAGACAAGATATCATTTGCAAATATATCGCAATTACTTGGCTCCGTTGCTGTTATTGGAGGCGGCTTTATAGCTGGGCTTATATTGGCAAAATGCACATTAAATAAATGTCTAAGAATTTCTTTTTTATCCCAGATAATTGCGGCAAGTTGTTTTATAATTTTATCTATTATAGATTTTAGTTTGCCGATATGTGCATTATGTGTAAATACATCCTCTTTTATTCTTGGTTTTTCTGCAGTAATTTACAGAACTTATATATCAAATATTTCTATGATGGATGTAAACAACTACACATTGCTGATATCTATAGGATCTGCTGGTCGAATTATTTCTTCTTATCTTGGTGGGATTATTTCTGATAGACTAACGTGGACTTTTTTGTTTGCGCTGTGTCTTTTGTCAAATCTCCCAGGATTGTTTGTTTGTCGAAAATTGTCTGCTGAAAATTATTTGTTTTCCGGAAATGGGGGCAAAAATAAATGAAGTATGGTATTTTAAATTTTTCAAAACCAAGCTTAATCAAGTTTTTATCAGAATATAATATCCCAAAATTTAGGGCTGATCAACTTTTTATTTGGCTGTATCGTTTCGGAGCTCAATCATTCTTTGCTATGTCTAATATCGGAAAGGACTTGCAAAAGACTTTGGATGACTTATTCTATATTTATCGGCCAAAAATAATTCAAGCTCAAAAATCGCAAGATGGTACTATAAAGCTTTTGTTAGACTTAAGCAATTGTGAAGAACTGCCAAAAGAGTCTAGGATAGAGACTGTTTTTATTCCGGACATAAAGAGGAACACAATCTGTTTGTCTTCGCAAATAGGTTGCAGTGTTGGGTGTAAATTTTGCAATACTGGATCTCATGGATTTAAAAGAAATCTCTCTACAGAGGAAATAATAGGTCAATTTATGATCGTGAAAGATTACGTTGGTCTATGGAATAGACTGCCTTCGAATGACGAGGATAGGTTATCGAACATCGTCTTCATGGGTATGGGAGAGCCTCTGTATAATATTCAAAATGTATTAGAGGCTATAGAAATATTGATGGAAGACAAGGAACAAGGCGTTTCAAGAAGAAAAATAACTATTTCTACGGCCGGAGTCGTTCCTATTCTTGATACAATCGTTAAATCATTAAATACGAAGCTGGCTATATCGCTTCATGCTCCTAATGACGAAATAAGAAATGAAATTATGCCGATCAATAGATTATATAATATAGACTCTCTTATAAAAATTTGTAAAAAATATTGCCAACACCATTCATCATTGAGGATTACGTTTGAGTACCTTATGCTGAAAAATGTAAATGATTCAAAGAAATGCGCTTTGGAGCTTGCGACTCTTTTACATGGTATCAATGCTAAGGTAAATGTTATTAGATTTAATTCTTGGCCTGGATGTGAGTTTTCTGAATCTAATAAAAAAACTATTTTAAACTTCATGGATATATTGGCTCGAAACGGGATAGATACAACGATAAGATCGAGAAGGGGCCGGGACATAATGGCAGCCTGCGGACAATTACAGGTAAATTTATAAATGGTCTCGTGTATTTTGTTTGTATCAATTATAATTGAAATTAGAGTTAGTTTTTTATAGGCTCTATAGACTTCTTATTGAAAGTGTTATTCGTGATATCGTTATTTTGTAAGGTTATTTTTTCTGGAGTAAAAAAATGCGTTGTAACCAATTATTCGTTTTTTCCTTAGTTTTAGCTTTCTATAGCTGTTTGTTCTCTCCTCCGAGTTTTGGTGCTTCCGTTGGTCATTCCGTTGCGTGTTCGCCTTTGTCTGCTTACGCTGGTACCTAACCTAATCTCTTTGCTGCTGTTCCAGCTGCAAGGGATGGGGAAATTTATATGTTGTCGACTGCTGTTACTCATTATCCTTATTTGTCCAGTTCAGTGGTTGTTATCCCGGGCGCCTATTCTAAGGATATTCTCGCTACTGGTCATGACTGGTATAAGCTTTTCGGTGGCAAAAGTTATACTCGTTATGCTCATTTTTTTCTTCTCGGTGATGGGCTTTATTTGGCCAAGCAGAATCCACAAGACGGCAGTGTTACTCTGAGGGCTTTCAAACTCTCTGGGCCTGAGGGGTCCGTTCAGATTGTCAGATGTAGGATCGATGGGTGTCGCCAACGTTGTTACGAAGCAGCCCAGGCCCGCCGACTCGGTCATCCTCCTTCTGCGCGTGTGGCGGCAGGGCTGGCGGCAGAGGCGTCTCGTAACCTGGAAATCGGGGAGCAGCTTGTGTCTTTCCTCCTTTCTTTGGCGCAGGTAGGTGATAGTAGTGATATTCGATGGCTTACTATTTCTAATCGTATGGAGGAACTCGCCAATGACATTGCGCGCCGCTGCAAGTCACTACGACAGTATGCCGGCTGACAAAGGCTAGGTTCTCCGGCCTGTGGCCAATCCAGGCATGGTCACGGGTTAAGTTTCCCGG
>JAIRXD010000064.1 GCA_031268545.1 Puniceicoccales bacterium
TTCCATACCAAATTTTGTACAAATTCTGTTTTCACCTTTCAGTTGAACCATATCAGCAATGGTATCCATGGCTACGAAATCCAGATAATTACTGAGCTTTATGCCAAAGGCGATTTCGTCACCGGCGGCACGTCTAATTTTCAGGAAGGCATGCATGAGTTTAAAAATCAATCCGACGGCACACAGGTTTACCGCATCCATGTTATCAGTGGATGGAAAGATGTGTGGATTGACCAAAATGCAGCCATTAAAGATTTCGCCATTGGATATATGATGATCTATTACAATCACATCGATATTCTGGGCTGCTAGATTTTGGAGCTGTTTCGAGCAATTTGTTCCACAGTCTATTGCCACCACTAGCTTTGGCTTTGATTCGACAAGCATTCGCTCAACTATTTCGTCCGAAATGCCGTAACCTTCGGTAAATCTTCTTGGGATAAAGAACTTTGGAAACCTATTAAATTGATGCATAATGGTCAAGAACAGCGATACGCCGGTTATTCCATCCACATCATAGTCTCCAATGACACTGATTTCCGAATTGACATGGATATGCTTATCTAGTAATTCTACGGCCCGATCCATATTTGTTATGAGAAATGGGTCGGACACATTTGATAGCTTCGGAAAAATGAACCTGGCAGCGTCGGTTTCGTTCGATATGCCGTTATTTACCATGACAGTTGCGACAACCTTACCTATTCCAAATCGTTTAGATATATTTCCTACTAGATGGTCATCTACTTCCGCAAACCGCCATCGCGACTTTTTTTGTCCAATCAAATTAAATTTCTGTTATAATTTCTGTTGCATGGTTCCTTTGGCCGTTTGCGACTCTGTATCTATATTTTCACGACTGCCCTTGTGCCATAGGAACAATACCGGTGAGGCCACAAAAATGGATGAAAATGTGCCAGTTACGATGCCTATCATAAACATAAGCGCTATATTTTGCACCACTCCGACGCCAAAATAAAATAGTGCAAAGGCCGAAAGGAATGTGGTAAGGCTCGTTAAAATGGTTCGCGATAACGTCTTATTGATCGATAGGTTTATTACATTTATGAGTGATAGGCTTGGATTGAGTATCAATTCTTCGCGAATTCTATCGAATATGACTATGGTGTCATTGATCGAATAACCAATTATCATTAGGATTGCTGCGATCATAGGTACTGAGAATTGCTTGCCGAACATGATATATATCCCAATGGTGGACATGATATCGTAAACTGTTGATACTAAAGCACCAATACCGAAACCAATTTCAAACCGAAAGGCTATATATAATACAATACAGAGCAGTGCTATGATCACTGAAATTATGGCATTGAGCCTCAGTTCACCGCTAGCAGATGCACCTACCGTATCTTTTTTTATGATAGAAAGATTTGCTTCCGGATATTTCGCCTTCAACGATGTTATCAATACTTCACCTTTAGCTTCTCCTGTTTGTAGCTTAAGGGTTTCGTAGTTTTCGCCAAGGGATTTCTGATACAGAACGCCAACTTCTCCAATGCCAATTTGCTTTGCCCGATGCTCTATGTCTTGGATGTCTATCTTTTCCTCAAAGGAAGTTGTAATTTCGTCTCCGCCGGAGAAATCTATGCCATAGATATTTTTCCCTCTATAGATTGTAGTAATTAAACATGCGACAATGGTTACTCCACAAAGGATGGTTGCCCATTTTCTGTACTTCATGAAATCAATGTTTGTTTCCCGAAAAAGCGATTTAGGTACTAATTTTTTCCAGCCCAGTTCAATGAGCGTTTCGGTCATGGCACGGCTGAGAACCAGTGCACAGAACATGGTTGCGAAGATGCCTATGGATAGAATTATGCCGAAACCTCTGACCGGTCCGGTTCCCAGCCAAATCAATATCAAAGCCACAAGTAATGTGGTTAAATTGGCGTCAAATATGGTGGAAAATGCCTTATTATATCCATGGGCCAGGGCCGCTTTAATACTTTTCCCAAGCTTTAATTCTTCTCTAATTCTTTCCAAGATAAGGATATTCGCATCAATACTCATGCCCACATTCAGGACCAATGCGGTGATGCCTGGCAGGGTAATGGTGGATTTGATCATGGCCATTACAGCCAGTGTGATTAGGGTATTAATCAGCACCGCAATGACGGCTACCAGTCCAGATATCCTGTAGTAGATGACCATAAATAATACCACTAATGCGATGCCGGCCACCGAAGCATTTATAGAACTTATCCTGGCATCTTCTGCCAAGGATGGCCCTATTTCATTCATTTCGGCAAGTTTGAGTTCAAATTCAAGAGGATTGTTTAGCACATTCGCCAATTCGATGGCATCTCGGTGGGAAAATGATCCGGAAATACTTGCCCGGCCCTCTTCGATTTCGCTTCTAATTATCGGCGCTGAGCAAAGTTTTCCATCCAGCACAATGGCCAGAGGTTTGTTTATATTCGCTTTGGTTATGGCAGCAAATTTCTTTGTGCCTTCATCGGTCATGGTGATTCCTATCTCGTAGCCTCCGAATTGGTTAATAACCGGCATGGCGGATTTTACAAATTTACCTGTCATCTCTGGTATGCGTTTGACATACATGGGCAGATTGATCATCTCCCCGGTCTTTTTATCCTCATATTCTTCTATAAGTAATTCATAGCCAGGAGGAGCGTTACTGTCGGTGATAGATTCAGGTTGTAGGCTAGGGTGGACCAACCTGAATTCCAATTTTGCAGGTTTTTTGATTGCATTAACTATTTCTGGATTGTCCTGGGTGGATAGTCCAGGTAGCTGTATTTCCACCTGATTGGTTCCATGGCTGCGGATGATCGGTTCAGATACACCGAGAGCATCTATGCGCTTGCCCATTATCTGGATGACCTTATCGAGGTTGGATAGAGCATCCTTACTCTTATTGGCCTTTATTTCATCGGAAACTTCCATGATAAACGAAACGCCTCCCTGCAAATCCAATCCTTTGCGCAATTTGCTGTGAGTTTCATTCAGGATTGCACCTAGTATTATGGAATTTTTCTTTTCTAAATTTTTAACATCGGCAATGTTTAGATCGCTGAAATACTTAGAAAGATCCAGATGCTTTTCTCTGGCAATCTCTTTTATTGCAACAAATAGACTTGGTATGTGCTCTTGCCCAATGATTTTCTGGGCATCGATTAGAAGATTGGCAAATTCCTCTTTATGGGATGTTGCCCTGTCATGAATGTAGTCATTGAATGATCGATCATTGATCGGTGTCAAACATAGGAGCGATATTATCAATACCGCTACCCCTAACGCTAATTTTGAAACTATATCCCTAGTCATGATTATAAAATAACAACGTTCGAACAACTATTTTAGGTCAATTCAATTTTGAGTGTACAAACGATTTATGCAATTCAACATTTACTCCATTCGCTATCTCCACCACAAATATGTTATCTTTGACCTCGCAGATTCTGGCGAATATTCCAGATGTTGTCAATATGCGATCGTTCTTTTTGAGAGACTTTAGCATCTCATCGTGGCGTTTTTGTTTTTTCCGCTGGGGAGCTATTAACATAAACCATAGGCCAATGAAGAATAAAGCATAGGCTATTAAAGGGATAGCAACACTTTGGGTTTGTTGCTGGACAACTGGATCAGGTACAACACTCATAGATATTTAAATTGTTACTGATCAATAAAATTTGTTTAATCAGTGCAAGATTCTTTTACTATAAGCTTAATTTCTGTCGTGGATTTAGCCAGACCTGAATCATATCCGATAGGGCATTGAATATGACAATCAGTATGGCATAGAAATTTACAATTCCAAGGATCATGGTATCGTCTCTATTGGAAATCGCATTGACAAACAATCTCCCCAGGCCAGGAATATTGAATACTGTTTCTACGGCAATTGCTCCGCTGATTAGTCCAGCAAAGGCTGGCCCTAGAAATGCAACGACCGGCTGCAATCCATTGCGCAGTACATGGATAATGAAAATTCTTCGGCCCGAAAGACCTTTGGCTTTGGCTGTGACCACGTACCGCTTGTTCAGTACCGAAATAAGACCATCCCTGGACAATCTGCTTACATAGGCTGTGTAAAGTACGCTTAATGTCAGTGATGGTAGGAATTTATTGCTAAAATTAGACCAGCCAGAAGCTGAAAACAGGTGCAATTTTATGGCAAAAATATAGGCAAAGATTGGTCCCAACACGAAACTGGGTAGACATATTCCAAAGCTCGAAAGTGAGGAAAAAAACATATCGATTTTTGTATGGCTGTATATTGCCGAAATGGAACCAAATAAAATTCCAAATACAGTAGCTATTAGTAGTCCGTAGCAGGCCAGCTCAAAGCTTATGGGTAATTTGCTCATCACCAACTCGGTCACATCCCAATCGGTGTATTTATAGGATGGCCCAAGATCTCCATGTAGTAAATTTTTTATATATTGCCAATACTGTATCAGCAGTGGTTTATCGAATCCATAGTACTTATCCAAAGCCTTTCTTACC
>JAIRXD010000089.1 GCA_031268545.1 Puniceicoccales bacterium
ACTTCTCCGGCATAAAAAAATTGGACCCATAGATGGATTTCGATCCAAACTCGGCAAATTATACTCAGCGACACTGATACTCGACGAAACCGGCAAAGTCAATTTTTCCTTCGAAAAAACCACCGAATCCATCGACGATCCATCACTTACCATCGAGAAACTGCAAACCTATGAAACTATCTGCAAATGCCTATGCGACAACTGCAAGGGAAACGTCTATAACTATGAAAATGCCTATATATGTGAAAATTTCATAAACAAAGACAAAAATCTAAAATGCACGCTTAGGATCGGTAAATATGTACTGGGAAAAGAGTTAAATAAAGATCAAGCAATCAAATTGATATCCGATGGCAAAACAGATGTGATCGATGGATTTCGATCTAAAAAAACCGGCAGACTCTTCTCGGCATCATTGATTTTCAACCAGGGTAAACTCAGCTTCGAATTCCAGCCAAAAGCCAAAGCAATGAATAAATATGAACCACCAAGTGCGTTGTAAATTTCCAAAAATCAATCCCGGGCAAGGGTCACCACAGACACATCGAAATAACCCCGGTCGTTGAGCTGTTTCACGCACTCGTTTACCGTGGCACCGGTGGTCATAACATCATCCACCACAATGAGTTTAGTGTTTTTTGGTAGGTCTACATTTTTCCGCATAGCGAAAGAATCAATTACATTTTCAACTCTGGCTTCGGGCCCCAGTTCGGTCTGTGATCGATTATGCCTTTTTTTGACAAGCAAATTTTTCATTGTGGAATTTTGGGCAATTTTGCATAACACCTTCGCTATCAGTTCACTCTGATTATAGCCACGGGAAAAAAATCTCCGCCAATGGATTGGCACAGGCACAAGCACTCCCTGGGAAATTAGCTCCACCATAGCCTGGTTTTTTGAAATCATAGCCCCAATATCCGGCAATATATACTCACCGGATTTATACTTCAATTTGTGAATAATTTCCCTGGCAACACCCTGGAACATCCACAGAGACATGGCCTTATTAAATCTCGGAGGGTTTACTCTACATTCCAAGCAGACCCTGGTACTAACATCGCCGGCAAAAGGCCTACCGCAGCTAGAACACACCGGCTCGGTTATCCAGCACAACTGAGACTCACAGTAATCACAGAGGTGTAGAAATCTACTATTTTTTAAAAATTTATCACAGATGCAGCAGTGGCGCGGAAATATCAGATCAACAATGGCCACTAGCCAGGATGGCAAATTCATAGCTACTTATTGTCAACCCACTTATTTATGCTTTGGACAGTCCAGGATTGCTCCTTTTGGCCAATTTTAATGGTCACCATATCTCCGACTTTTTTACCCAACAATGCCTGGCCCAGAGGAGTTTTGTAGGATAAAATGCACTTGGCCGGATCACTATCCCAGGCACCGAGCACAGTATAGGTCACGGTCTCTTTGCCACGCATCGCCTTTAATTTAACCACCGTTCCTATGGAAACAGCCTCGTCACTCGCCCCGGAAAAATCAACTATCTTGGCCCGCTTCACTTCAGACTCCAGCTGTGCTTTCCTGGCCAGCAGTGTGTCCTGATCCTGCTTGGCCATCTTGTACTCGGAATTTTCCCGCAGATCTCCATGCTCCCGGGCCACTTCAATGGCTCGCTTATTCGCCGGAATCTTTTCATTGACAATGGCTTCATACTCCTTGGTCCGAATATCGAAACTGGCCTGAGAAACCATCAAAAATAGCTCATCTTCCCTGACCGTAGCCTGCTTGCTGGATATGATTGTCTGGACCTCTGGAAATTCTTTGACAAACCTCGCAAGTAATGATCGCTTGGTTAGGTCATCAAACCCTTGGCTAGCAACGAGTATTTGCGCCAAATCTCTGGCAGTATCACCATTTGCACCGGCCAGTAAGTCCTTGATCAAATTCCTATCCTCGCTCAGTATATCAGCCAACGGAATCCTCTTGGTCCCGGAGCTGAGCAGCGCTTCGGTATCTACGGCCATCAACACAGCCTTCAATAGCCGCGGACCTATGATCTCATTTGGGATCACATCCATAAACTTCCGGACATGTCTGTTCTTCACCAGCCACAGGAGGATAGAAGACTTTAAAGATCTTTCATTCAACCATTTAAGTAAATTATCCGCCAGGAGCTCTTCACAGCCACGGTCCATCAAAAACAACACACATTCGTTGGTAAATTTTCCTTTACTGTTTTTTAATAAATTGGAACAATAGGATTCCCATTCATCCGGATAGGCGCAGGTTATCAATCCTAGAAACCTTTGGTAGCAATTACCTGGCAATTCATCAACCAATTTGGAAAAATTGGAACTCTCCCTAATTATGGACTCTGGCGATGGCTCTAGGGATTCAATATCACTGCCGATCAAAGAAGCCAGATCATTTCTAACCCAGCAGCAATGAAGTTTTTGGGCAAGAGTAAGTTTTTTATCATCAACGGACAAGTAGGAACTCAAATCATCCACCACCGCGGCTATATCAGCGCTGAGGGAAACACGGCTTTCCTCGGGCAACGCCAAGATCTTCTCGGCAATCTGTACTCTTTTAACCGGATCTCGATTTATATGCAGTTGTTCAAGTATTGCATCTTCTTGGCTCACTGGCTCTTCTCTCAAAACAAAGGTGTTAGATTTGGTCTCAGATTGGCCTATCCTCAGGTCATTTGCAAGCAATTTTTTTGCCGACGCCCACCACTTTCTGTAGGCAAGCTCACCAATTATCCGACTAAACACCCTTTCAATTTCACTTACAGCCACTTCCCTATCGGCCTCGGCGGTCATCATTTCGATTATGAGTCCCACCGGGTCTTCCTTTGCCAACTTGAGCATACCTCCCCTATCTCGGTGAAAACGAACCAACACATTATCATCATCCAAGATCTCTAGCTTTCGGGCACAAAATATGGGATCCATAGCGTGTTCGATTCCATCTTCGAAGACAATCAAAAGCCTATTTTGGGCCTTATCATAGGATTTTATCTGCCCAAATCCCCAGCTTTGATGCATGCAAAATGCACCATCATCCATCTTATGCAATCTCGCAATCTCATGATCAAGCAATGATTGCTTACGCACAATATTCTCCACCGTCTCTTTTTCCATTTCCGTTCAAAAGCTATATATAATTTATTAAAGACTTCGATCAATAATTTCAATCATTGATATTGTCAATACTTTCAATTTTATGAATTACCATCTATTGACAATGCAAGTATTTTTATGATCCTTTGTAAACATTTCTGTGAAAAATTATGTAAAATTATGTCTAGACCAGCATCCTGAGCTGGATTGCTGTGGAGCGGATATGCGTAATTCCATAGATTTTCTCTGCGATTGTTTCGAAAAAAATAACAAGCTTCTGCTCTGTGGCAATGGAGGGAGTGCTTCGGATTCAAGTCACATAGCCGCAGAACTATTGAAAAGCTTCGGACTCGAACGAAGAATCACCGGTAGTATCAGAAATCAACTCGATGGAGATCTATTGGAACATCTCCAGGGATCACTGCCGGCCATTTCATTGCCGGATTTCACTGCGATAAACACCGCCTATATTAACGATTGTACTCCGGAATATATGTTCGCCCAGCTTGTCTTTGGGCTTGGTGCCGAAGGCGATGGATTGTTTGCCCTATCCACCTCTGGAAATTCCCAAAACATCATCCTAGCCGCTCGGACTGCTCTAGCTAAAAAGATGAAAATAATTGGACTTACCGGGAAAACCGGCGGACAATTGGTTAATTACTGTACCGTTTGCATCCGAGTACCGGAAACCGAAACCTATAAAATTCAGGAACTGCACATAATTATTTATCATACGATTTGCCTAGCTGTGGAGCAGTATTTTTTCAATAATTAGGCAAAAATTGTAATTGATATTCAGTTTTTACTAGTATAGTTTTACACACGTAT
>JAIRXD010000085.1 GCA_031268545.1 Puniceicoccales bacterium
TTTTTCGCAATGACTTGATCATCGATCCACAGAAACAGTATATCGGCCTAGGCCATTCTCTTGGTTTCACAACCCTAAGCCAATCAACCATAAACTTCGACATTATAGTCGGCTTGCAATGCTTTTGTAATTTTCTTGGCCAGGATGAAAAACTTTACAAAATTAGGAAACCAAAACTTGATCAGATGCTTAACTCATTCAACATCAACCCTAAAGCTTGCCTGGAACGTTTTTATAACATCTGTGGTTACAACGAAAAATTAGAGAACAACCTGGACATAACTGACCTATCGACAGACCTGCAAATGCTATATAACTCATTCATACCCAGATCATTGCCAACGCTTATCATCGGAGGAACTTCGGACAAAATCGTCCCTAAAAGTTTAATAGAGGATAATTTTAGGAACTGCGATAACATGATAATAAAATACTTACCCTTTGCAGGACATACACTTGGCTATGATCTGTCCGATAAAATTATAGAAATTATAACCTCATTTATCCATGACCAGAAAATATCACATCGGAACTAAATTTGATTCGGCAGCTGAACACTACGACGAGCAGGCAATTGTTCAAAAAGAAGCTGCCATACAACTAGTTAGCATGATCCAAGGCCTAGAAAAAATCCATTCGGCCATCGACGTAGGCTGTGGCACAGGCTTCGCCAGCATCGAAATTCTCAAACATTTTCCAAATCTAAAACTACATCTCTGCGACATTTCCCAAAAAATGCTCGAGATTGCCAACCATAAACTCCAGGACCACAATATAATATACACCCAATGTGATGTCGAATCCGAGGAATTTAGAACCAAATATGATCTGGCAATTTCAAATCTATGCGTGCAATGGTTCGACGATCTCGAAAAATTCATCCAAAAAATACTAAAAGCCTCAAAATATTTCGCCTTCTCAACCATGCTTCAGGGAAGTTTTTTAGAATTTTCAAAAATATTTGAAACCCCCGGAAAACCTTCGCCACTTCTTAACTGCAAGACCGAGAAGGAATTAACAAACATAAGCCAGTCATTAGGCAAAATAATAAACAAACAAACAAAAACTTTCAATCTACTATTCCCATCTGCCCAGGCCGCTGCAATGCACTTCAAAAAAATAGGAGCAAACCTAGCTCAAAATAACATTAACAATGCATTCAAGTTACTTAACCATCGCTCCAACATCAACCTAGAATACAAAATATTTTTCTGCCTAATGGAAAATAAAGTCGACTGAATGTTTTGGTCGGGCTGGAGAGATTCGAACTCTCGACCCCTTGCACCCCATGCAAGTGCGCTACCAGACTACGCCACAACCCGTTGCGTTATATAGATAAATAAACATCACATTGGTCAATAATCATTTACCAATTGCGAAATTTTTTTACTAAAAAAGCCCAAACTTTACCAGAAAATTTATCCATCCCCAATATCCTAAGCATCATAAAATATGAAATAATTCCAAAAAATATGCCAATAAGTACCGACACCAAAGAATAGAGCTTCCCCTGCCCAAACATGCCTTCGGAATAGGCAATACAACCAAAAACAACCAAACCCATGAAGCAACTGGCAGAAAATATCACAAATGACGGATATAGAAATCCGGTTAACCTAAAGGCTTCATTCATTTTTACAAGAAATATATACAATAAAATTGTCTGAATCACCACGGACAAAAGATTCGCATAGGCTATTCCAACCACACCAAATGGCCCCATGAGCACCAAGGTCGCAAAAATATTTACCGCAAAATTTACCAAAGATATCCATACCGGTGTTTTGGTGTTTTTTAGGGAATGGAAGCCCCGGGTAAAAAATGTCGACAACGCGTAGAACGGCATGGCCAGAGCCAACACACCCAAAACCGGCACCACCTGTAGCACATCTCTTTGGCCAAAATTCCCCCATTCAAATAAAATCATCAAAATTTCATGCCGCAAAACCAAAAGCCCAACGGTCGCCGGCATCACTATTGTCAGGATCAAATTCACACCACGGCCAAAGGCATCCGCCAACTTGGAATCGTCGCCCTTCGAAGCAAACTGGGATAGGTCTGGAAATATTACCGTCGTAATTGCTATAACAAACATCCCCAGTGGAAGCTCCACCAATCTATTGGCCAGATATAAAATCGACACCGCACTATCGGATATGTTAAAGGCCAACAACCTGGACACAGCTATATTTATTTGCATTATCGATGCCCCAATCAATCCGGGCATAAATAACTTCAGAATCCTGTAAAACGGAGGACTTATATAGATGCTAATTCTCGGACGCCAACCAATAGCATAAAGCTGGCCTATCGGCACCGACAGCTGAATTACTCCTCCAACAATCACTCCGGCAATCAACCAGTAGACCACATTAAGTCTGGAAGAAGCAGATGTGCAAAACAAACCTAAAACCGCTATCATGCTTAGATTGAGCCAGGCAGCACTCATAGCCGGAAGAAAATATCTGCCCATTACGTTCAAAGCGGCAGAAAATACAGCTGTCAGGCATACAAAAATCATATAGGGCAACAACATCATAGAAAAGCTGAAGACATAATACCACCGGCTCTCAAATCCTTCAATCTTAGATAGATGGTACATCAATAGCATGCCTAAAGCAACCAGGGTCACCAGCATCAGCGTTAGCCAGGTAATGACCTTGTTAAGCAGCTTAAATGCAGGTTGCAACCCACTGACGTGGACCTCATCGGAAAATACAGGCACCAACGCCGAGGTCAACGCCCCCTCGCCAAGCAACCGCCGGAAAAGGTTTGGTAATGTAAATGCCGAAATATAGGCCGAGTGTATATAGTCCGTGCCCAATTCAGCTGTTATCATCATATCTCTTACCAATCCGAGAATCCTCGAAATAAAGGTAATAAATGACACAACAAATATCTTATTTAAAGTGCCCACTCGTTACCATATGCTCAAGGTTTATTAGCTTTTACAAGAATATT
The DNA here is from genome assembly GCA_031268545.1 of Puniceicoccales bacterium. Taxonomy (GTDB): domain Bacteria; phylum Verrucomicrobiota; class Verrucomicrobiia; order Opitutales; family LL51; genus JAIRTH01. Next base: position 2,962 of record JAIRXD010000085.1, read on the forward strand.
TTTTGCAACATATCATTTTTACATACATTTAAGTTATTCCAGCAATAATTTGTTGTAATTTCCATAGAATTTTTATTTTCGGGCTTAAATATTTTTAAAGTCATGATTTCTCGTTTAGAACGCTTATTACAGAAGCATAATAGATGGTTTTTCCCCGCATTGTTATTCATCGTTATTGTCAGCTTTGTTTTCACTGGTGGCTCTTTCCCGAACATAGGCAGATGGAAACACAATCACAAAATTTTCTTCGGCTACGATTTGAGCTCTTCACGAGATACCAAAGACCTGATGGATGAAACCCGAATAAGTGTACTCCTCAACGGAAGGTTCGATATACTGTACCTTGGAGGACTTCATAGTGAAGCACTTATGCGTGCGATAAAAATATACATGGCCAACAAAATAAAAATACCCATGCCGGATAAAAAAAATCTGGATGATTTTGTCGAAAAATACAAAACGTTCTGCGATAAAGATGGCAAATTCAATCCATCGGCCTACAACTCCATCACTAAATCGCTGATAAAGCAAGATGATGATGCGGAAACTATAAAGCGTGCGATGGAAAATGATTTTCGATTGCAGTTCGTCGAAAATGCCATCGGCGGCTGGGGCTTTGCCTTCGAAGAGCAAGCCGAAGAACAGGTTAAGGCCAGCGAAGCCAAATGGTCCCTGGCAATGATAACCCTGAAGGCCGACGAGATGCCGGATAACTTTTCCGACGAAGAATTAGAAACATTTTTTGAGACCAACAGAGTCAGGTATCAGTTTCCGGAAAGAATTGTAGCCTCCTACGTGGAATTTGAAAAAGAGAATTTTCGGGATATCATGCCACCGGCAACCAAGGATGCTTTGAAAAATTTTTACAAAGACCGAAAGTCCCAATTCGAAAAATTTAAAACAGATAAAGAGGTATTGAAAAATGCCATAATCGATGAATATGAAAAGTTTCAGCTGAAAAAATTAACCATAAAAGCCGCCGATGATTTTGTATATAATCTCTACGATAAAAACATAGTTTATGGAAGTAAGGACTTCGGTAATTTCTTAGAGGCCAATAATATAAATGAAAAATCTCTGCCGACTTTAGATCTTGACAATCCGCCATCGGATCTGGATTTGCCCAAAAAATCCCTGAAGGGCCTGCTTAATCTTGACCAAACCAGGTATTTTTCGGATACCTTTGAAACCGGCAATGGCAATGCGGTGGTGCTATTTTTAAAAGAAAAAATATATCCAACCCAAATGTCCTTCGATGAAGCTAAGTCATTGGTACGTAATGATTATGCCCAAAAAAAAGACCTGGCAGCCTTCAATAAAAAATGTTCAGAAATGTTTAAAGAAATGGAGGCTTCGCTAAAAAATGGCCTGACCTTTCAAGCCATTGCCCTGGAAAAGAAACTGGAAATTCATGACTACAAAGATAAATCTCTGGAGGAGCTACATCATATCGAAATGGACCCAGCCAAACTACGCCGCCTTACGGGCCACATATTAAAGAAAAATGTCAACAAATTGATCAAAGAGCAAGAAGACGACAATAGCTGCGATATGATATATATATACGATATGGCGGTGCCAGAAACCATTGATCCAAAAAAAATAACCGATCGCTTGGCTCAACTAGAGTCGGATTTCGGAAGCATTTTTGCCCGTAATTCTCTCATGGAACTGGCCGAGGATACTTTGGCAAAATATAAAGATCTGGCCACAAAGTAGTATTAAAACGTAAAAATATAATAATTTTAATTGACTAAAAGCCATAAATTGCTTCGTAAATCACATCTTATAAAACGAAATGAATAGAACGAAAAATTATTTAACATTTTTTTTGGGAAGCGCAGTTATATTGCTGAGCGGATGCCGATCCATCGGCCCAGGTTCGATTAAAGAGGTTCATCCAAAATATAATTATGCATTGGCAGAAACAGTAAACGAACAAATGTTGCTGAATCTTGTTAGATTGAAATACAGGGATACGCCATATTTCCTTGAGGTCAGTGGCATAACCGAATCTAGGACACTGAAGGCCTCCGCCGGGTTGGGGAAGACCCAATGGAATGTCAATGCCCATAACTCCGGTCCGACGGCTGTTATGGCTTTTCCGATGTTAGGCGCCGAAGAAAATATTTCACCAACCATAACATATTCTCCGCTGCAAGGAGATAAATTTGTCAAAAACCTAGTAGATCCAATTTCTCTTGAAGTTGTACTGATGATGGTTCAGGCTGGTTGGAGCATAAACCGGGTGTTCGATCTCTGCGTCGAAAGGATCAACAGCTTGGATAATGCTTCAAGTGCCTCCGGTCCTACCCCGGACATAAAACCAAACTATGAGGACTTTTTTCAGGCAACAGAGCTGCTAACCACGCTGGCCGACCATGGCAAAATTAGCATCGGAGTTACCGAAGATAGGCAACTGGGACTTGGGATAAGTAGACCCGGAGAACCGGTCCTGAAATTCCTACAAAAAACAAAAAATAGCGAAGAAAGATCTAAGCTGAACAAATTGCTAGATTTGGCTGAAGATCTTGATGAATTTAGGATTAGGAATAATTGCATAGACCAAGTTGACCATATACTGGCCCTCCGTACCAGATCGATCATGGAAGTGCTTTTCTACCTATCCCATGCCATTGAAGTCCCTGATGAAGATATAGATGCTGGTCTGGTCACATCAACCAGTGATGAAAATGGAGAAATTTTCGATTGGGCCAATAATATGTCCGGCCAATGGCTTAGGATACATTGTTCCGATGAAAAACCGACAGGTGCGTTTGTTTCAATAAAATATAGAGGGTCCTGGTTTCATATAAATGATAACGATTTAAATTCTAAATCCACATTCATGCTATTGGGCTATCTGTTCAATCTTCAATCAGGAAACTCAACCAGAACCACGGCACCGGTACTAACCTTACCAGTCGGAAATTAATATTCTGCAATAGGCAGCTAAGGAAGGCATCGAGGAGTTCGATGCTTTCTTTTTTTAAAAAAAATTCGAATGGTGCTCAAGAGGGGACTCGAACCCCTACACCTTACGGCACATGCACCTCAAACATGCGTGTCTACCATTCCACCACCTGAGCTAAAAACTGCAGAAAGCGAAATATATTCGCCATGATTAGCAACAAAAATGTTGTGTTTGTAATAATTTTTGAATTAATTCATATACATACAATTGAAACGAAACGGCAGGCTATGAACGAAGTAGAAGAATTCAGCGATCAAATGGAACAGCAAAACCAGGATGATTCGGGATCTCTTTCGGATTTCGAGTTTGGTGTAAGATGGAACGAACCTGTTATCAGTAAACATGATAAAAAACAATATTGGAACACCGCAACGGAATCAAGGCGAAGCTATAACCCACCGAAATGGAATTCCAATGAAACCCAGAATAATTTTAGGAAATATGGCGATGATAGATCCCGAACCGAATACCGTCACTTTGTTCCGATTGTAGATGTTGCGTTTTACCAAAATGACATCCCCTTCGAAACCATGGCCACAATGATGAAATCTTCGTGTAAAACCTACGAATTGTTCAAAATCGCGAAATTGATACTGGAAAAGCCGGAACGTTTCGTCGCCACAATAAAAAGAAAACCTGATGAAACCGGCAAAATATCCCCTCTATATCTGTCGCTGATAGACGGCATTCCCTTTGACCAGGAAGATGACGTTATCGCCCATGTGGTTAAAAATCATCTGGACAAATTTTTTGACATCACCGAAGCGGAAGTGGCCAAACCCAAGGGTCGGTTTACCTGCGTACACAAATGTGGAATTACCGGAAAGTTGCTATCTGCACCCAACTATCACATGTACAACACGATACTCCAAGAACACTATGACTCCGAACTGCAATCCGTGCCCTTTGGTAAATTTAAATCAAAAATAGAAACCGTAAGCGATGAGGGAGAAATTCAAACATGGCTGGAACAGATGTCCAAACGTTTGGTGTACAAGCCGAAACAACTTCAAGAGGGAACCGCCGAAGACGTCCCGACATTGGAATCCAAGTTGCTGGCAAAGCAATATTTACTTGAAAATTTCAGAGATAAAGCCATAAAAAAAGCAACGACGCTTCGTCTGCTGGGCACAACCTTCGCGGCCATGCCCCGCTCCATGATCAAAAGGTCGATAGACTATGCCTGGCAGGGGCAGAAAAAATTCTCACTGGACACGGCTAACAGATTGCGTAGCAAGTTTAGAAGTTTGCATTTTTCCATGTATAGAAAAGGAAAAAATGGCAGATCCTATGTATGTGCGGTGCGCAGAAAATTTGTTCCAAGCAACTCAATTTTTACCGACGAAATTCGCCAATTGGTTGAATTTATAGAGAAAAATAACGGCCTAAATATAGCCACCATGGAGCAAAAAATTCACCATCCGGACAGCGGCGTAAATATGCCTTTCGAAGAGGTTGCCAAACACTTAAATTGGCTTATCCATGAAGGTTATATCATTGAGTACGAAGATGGTAAGCTGGTGGCACTACCAAAGCTAGAGCAGCCAAATCCCAAAGAACCCGAACAGAGCTCTACCCAGCTGATCGTTAGCACCGAACAAACCCCCAGGACCCTGGCAATACACGTTGATGAAGAAACGGTTATAGAACCATACAACACCGAAACATCCCTTACTATTGTCAAGGAAACGACCCTTGCCATCAGCAACCAAGATTCAATCATTTCACCAATCCAGCAAAGCTCTCCAAGTAGAAAGATATTTAAGGCAAAATTAGTTGAACGCCAAAGGCTTAGTGGCCCAAATGCGGAAAAAATTGGCTATCACTTGGTATTCGAAAATCGGGACGGCCATCACTACAAAAGCGGAGATTCGCTGGCTATAATGCCAAAAAATTCGGAAAAAAATGTAACCGATATAGTAAATATACTTGGGCTAAACCCCGGGGAAAATGTTTCAATTGGAGGAGTAGAAATGCCTATCAATAAAGCACTTACAGATAAATTGTGCCTAACCCATCTGACAAAACATTTCTGGGAACGGTTGGCCGAAAAGATCGAAGATCCACAGGAGATGGCCGAATATCTAGATATGAACAACGGCAATCGCCAGGCATTTGATATCTTCCTGAAAAGCAACGGGTTATATGATGTTTTGCAAAAATTTAAAAGCATAACCCTGACCGCCCAGGATCTGGTCGACATCCTGCGCAAAATGCCACCACGCCTCTACTCCATATCCTCTTCACCAACCGCCTCACCCCGGGAAATACACCTGCTGGTTGCAGCTGTTAAGTATTTGGCAGAGAACAACAAAGAGCGCCTAGGAGTGGCATCGACCTATCTATGCAATCGACTGGAATTGGGTGAATCTGCCGATGCCTTCCTGGTCGACTCCAGCTTTTCACTGCCCGAAGACCCCGCCGATATGATCATGGTCGGCCCGGGTACCGGTCTGGCGCCAGTTATGTCATTTCTCCAGGAAAGGGCCACCCGCCGTGCCCAGGGTAACACAGTCGGCCGCAATTGGTTATTCTTCGGAGAACAACGTCGTGCTGAAAATTTCTACTACCAGGACAAACTACTTTCCCTGGTCGATAGCGGGGATCTATGGCGCCTGGACCTGGCCTTCTCAAGGGACCAAGAAAATAAGATCTATGTCCAGGACAAAATGTTAGAAAACGCTGACCAGCTTCTGGAATGGATCGTCAACGGAGCCCGCTTCTACCTCTGTGGAGATGCATCAAGGATGGCAAAGGACGTGGAAGCCACTCTCAAAGCAATACTTATAAAACATACACCAGACCCAGATGGCTTTGTCAAACAAATGCGCCAAGACAAACGCTATCTGCGCGATGTCTATTGACCTAGTCTGAAAATTTTTTGACCACAACCACCGAATTTACCCCCATCATGCCAAAGGAGTTGTTCAGAATAATTTCCGGGGAATTTAGCTTTATCGCCTTGTTACAGACCAGGTTATCAATCTGACAATCGGGATCTAGGTCATCAACGTTGATGGTTGCATGGACATATCCATCTTCCAATGAGGGAAGATTCCCTGCCAATTCCAACGCCCCGGCAGCTCCCATGGCATGCCCAATAAAGCTTTTAGTATTATTGAAATAGGTACCACCACTGCCAGCAAACACCTCCCTTAGTGCCACACATTCCGAGACATCACCCTGGCTGGTCGACGTGGCATGGCTGCTGACTATATGCACATCCATCGGCCGCAGATCAGCTCTCTTCAGTGCCAGGCGAATGCACTCGGCCTGCCTGGTCGAATTCGGCTTGACCGCATCGGTCGCATCGGAATTTATCCCATAGCCAACTATTTCAGCATATATTTTCGCAGAACGAGCCAGTGCATTTTTGAGACGCTCAACCACATACAAGCACCCGCCCTCGCTCACAACGATGCCATTTCTCCCTCGATCAAATGGTCGGCTAACCAGGTTCGGATCCTTGTTATAGCCCAAAGCACCTTGGCTCTTAAATCCAGCAAATATGCCAAAAGATCTTATGCTTTCGCTTACACCTCCGGCAATGGCCATATCCACTTCGCCAAGCCGTAACATCTGGAACGCCTGGATCAATCCCGCATTGCCCGCGGCACAGGCAGCCCCAATGGTATAATGGGGCCCAGTTATTCCCAAATTTATAGTTATCTCGCCGGCCGGGCTATTGGCAATGGTCCGCGGATTATGGTAATGCCCCCAGTACCTAACATCGTAACCAAACCTAGACAAGTTATATATCTCGTTTTCTGTTTCAACGTTACCGTGTTCAGTTATCCCCACATAAACTCCAATCCGCGATCTATCGATGGCAGAAAAATCAACCCTGCTGTCCAAGATCGCCTCATTGGCACAATAGACACCAATGCTACCAGCCCGGGTCCCATTCCTAATATCCTTCTTCGCTTGATAGCGAGTGGCTTCAAAATCACATACACCGGCCGGAACCATACCAATATACCGAATATCAAGCAGCTCAATATTCGCCTTCCCTGCCAGAAGATTTTGCCTGAACTCCTCCAGGGAATTACCATTAGGTGCAGTCAATCCCACGCCGGTTATAACTATCCTTTCGTCATCTACATGCATTTTCTCTGACCCTAGATAAAATAATATTCCATGAAAGAAAAAAATAACTTAAACCAACCCAATTGATTACAAAACATCAAAAATATCATTGGATTGACAAATTGATTGCTTAGCTAAAGTAAATGATTGTCTTATGGGGTCAGGTCGCCAATGAAAGAACCGAGCAAAATCATACTTCATTACGCCAGAGATTCTCTGACAGTGTGTGAAATCATCTGCCTTGGTGATACCTATTTTATAAACATCATAGGAACGAAAAAACTTACCGGCCCAAAGGACGCCGGTGATATTTTGGGCTCCATCCCCGATAAAATCAGAAGAAATCCTTCGATGGTAGTCCTAGCTGACTCTTTCATAAAATACCTGCCACTGCAGGTCTATAATACAAGAAAAAATAAACACTCGGAAGCCATAGAACTGGAATTTTCCCATATTTTTGGAAAAAATGCAAATCAATGGCTATACCAAATAACCAAAAACTCCTCCAAAGATGAAAATGTCCTAAACTGTTTCGCCGTGGAAATCTCCATGCTAAATGAACTGCAATCGCTCCTAAGAGATTCCAAAATATACCCAGAAATAATATTCCTGGATCCGGTTACCCGCCTCAGTGCACTTAAAAAATGTAAAAAAAATGTCCTGTTTATTCATTTCATAAAAAATGCCATGATACTTTCCCTAGGTACCAAAAGCCGTACTAAAGTCAAAATAGTTCCATTTAAACTGAATGAAATGCTGAAAAAAATCAAACCAGATCCGACCAATCCTACATCATCGGAAGATTTGGAATTGGCGCTATTTTCTCCAAAAGAATCGCTAAAATTAGATAAAGATGCCAAGTTAATCGAAGGAATCAGCGACGAAATCTCCATTTACCTAGAGGAAGAATTGAAAAAATTTCTGGCAGAATTTTCCAGCAGTGAAAATGAAAGTCGCCCCGATTTTCTAGTTCTGGCTGACCAGCCAATGGACTTCATTGGCATGCCCAAGTTGGCCAATATAATAGAATATGAAAAAATCCACAGCATCGATGAAATTCTAAAAATACAGCTAAGTAGCGCTATCCATGGAAACCAGGCCATCGATGAAATCCTTCCGGCACTTATCGGAGCAACAAATATTTCACCTAAAAAAAATAACGGCTTAAGGTTTCCAAAAAATATCAACAAGATGGAATATATCCGGAACTATTGGTCGATGTGGGCACATGAGTCCATCATACCGATGATCCTGTTTATCTCATCCCTCCTGTTAACCTATGCCATTATCCTTAAAAAAAATATTACTTTAAAAAACACAAACATCTACCTCAGCGCTACTAATACTAAATTTTCGGAACTCAAAAAGGCCATCTCCGCCGCTGCAAAAATTTTTGCAGAAAAGAAAAAAGTGGCCCAATCTGTGGATTTTATCAAGGCCCACCAGGACGCTCTGCTTGAATTTTTTGATGGCCTTCAAATGGCCGTGGACGATGCCAATGAGACCTGGCTCGATTCGCTTGAACTGGATTACACTACCGCTGAACAGAATAAAGAATCGAATTACTCAAACCGTCTAGTAAAAATATCCGGAAAAATGTTTGTGGAGATAATGTCCAATTTGCCGAGGTTTACCAGAATACCCCAGAAGCGATTCGATATACTCCTTGAAAAAATTCGCCAAATCTCACACGTACACACAATCCAGAAGATAAAAGTAAAAAATCCAGAAAATCATTTACTAACCTTCAGGTGTAACATCATCCTGGATCGCAAATCATCGATTTTTGACACATGAATATCAATAAAAAATATGTAATCAATTTAATCGCAACGATTTTTTTTATCAATTTATTAGTGATATTCCTCGGCCTGTCTCTGCAGACTATAAGAAAAATCATAGAGAATAAAAATTTGAACCTGGCCAATAATCGGATTTCCTTTGAAATTTTTAATCTGTACTCACCGGCACCCACGGAATCGGAACTGGCATCTATTAAACGCGCAACTGCCATCTACGAATTGCGAGCCAATGCCTACATGGAGGAATATAAAAAATACTCATCAACGGTGGCCAACGGATATGTCCCAAAAAATGAAGTAGATCTATATTTCTCACTGATGTCCTTCGTCAAAGCACTTCAAGAAAAGGCCGAAGAACTGGATATCCGGATTCCCAAAGATCTCTGTTTCAGCTTCGAGCCCTATCTAAAAAAGGATTTGATACCGACAAAAGATGAAATATATCTGATTCATAGGCAAAGCCTAGCGATACTAAAGCTGCTATCTCTCCTTTTCAGATCGAGAGATAGGGGTTTTGAATTCATTTCCGTCGAAAGAGAATCCATCGCCAAGGACAAAAATAACTTCGAAGGGCCCTATACCTTTTCTTCAGAGAAATTTAAAACCAAAACTTCAAAGACCAAAGACATTGAGTCATCGCTATTTAGGATAATATTCGTTGGCTATTCCAGCTGTTTACGCAATTTTATGAACAATGTGGTAAAAAAATCCCTGCCGGTACTTTTCAAAGAAATAAGGGTTTCAGCAATAAATTTGCCGGAAACCAAGGATGGCATTGAGAAAAAAGAGCCGATTATAATCGCTGAACACAACAAATCGAAAATCGAAGTTACACTGGAATGGTTATTTATGAACCATGATGGTGAACTCCCTCAACAGGTTACAAAGGAATGATAGGATCAAAAATAGTGACATTAATGACAATTTTTATACTTTTTTTATGCAGTATAAATGAGTTTTTTAACCTAGAAGACCTACAAACCGAACCG
>JAIRXD010000034.1 GCA_031268545.1 Puniceicoccales bacterium
AATTGCAGCACGATAAAAGGTACCATAGAGGACGATTATGGTATGATAATCTCACCAATCAAATCCTCCGACGATGGCATTTACTGGAAAGATTCCAATTATTATCATTTCTCCAAAGACCAGGACCTGGGGGAATTAATAAAGAGCTTCTGCTCTATGCAGGGTATAGACATCGTAGTGAGCGACAAAGTAAATGACATTGTGAATGGCAAATTCAGCAACGTATCCCCAAAGCAGTTTTGGCATGATATGACCCAGGCCTATGGATTGGTATGGTTCTTCGATGGCAGTATTTTGTACGTATATAAAGGCAACGAAATCATGTCAAAAGTTTGGAAAATGAGCTCAGATGAAATGCGCTCTCTGGCAAAGGTCATGGGCCAACTGAAGTTTTCCAGTTCAAATTTTTCATTTAGACCAATGGAGAAATCCGGCATATTGGTCGTAAGCTGCCCACCAAAATTAATGGAAGTGATTTCTGATCTGTCAGAAAAAATAATCGTCGAGCGCATGACCGATGTCTATGATATAAAATCCTTCCGGCTAAAAAACGCCTGGGCCTACGATATGTCATTTAATTACAAGAGCGGCTCCGTGACCATTCCCGGAGTTGCCACCATGTTGCAAGCTATATTATATAACAATCCAGGGGCCATTGGCGAGACAAATATAGGGATATCTAGCGATAAAAAAAATCCCCATAAGGCCACTGGAGTAAAGGATTTAACGGATAATTGCAATTATTTCAAATCCGACGATGACAAATCAAAGCAGGATAACAAAATCAGTCCCAGGCCCGCTTCCAATGAAAACAAATCCGCCGAAAACAAAAATAGCAATGATAATAACGCAAAAGTTGAAAAAAGCTGGAAAGACATATTTATAACCTATGATTCCAGGCTAAACGCAGTCATCGTAAAAGCCAAAAAACAGGACATGGAATTGCTGGGAAGCCTCATTACCCAGCTGGATGTTCCCCAGCAGGCCATAAGAATCGATGTAGCCATAATAGATATCCGCAAAGGTATCTCCGAACGACTGGGAACAGATCTCCTAAGTCTGAAGGGTAACCGGCTGAATATTACGTTTAATCCGGCCGACGCTAAAAAATCCCAGGCAAGTATAAACGGAATTTTTAAAAATTATACCCTAACTGCAACGCTTCAGGCCCTGGAAGAATCCGGAGATGCCCAGACTCTGGCGAGGCCATCGGTGTTAACCGTGGATAACATAGCTGCGGTAATAGATCGCTCCAATACAGTATATGTACAGGTTTCTGGCAAAGAATCCCAGGGCCTCTACGATGTAACGGCCTCCACAAAATTGATTGTTGTCCCCCATATAATCCCCGAAGAATTCGACGAAGATGGTAATCCAAAAATAAAACTACTGGTGGAAGTGGTCGACGGGGCCATAGACAAAGATCCAAGGTTTGGCGCCACTGCAACACCAATAACCAGTACAAGTTCCATAAACACCGAAGCCATACTCTATGAAGGCCAAAGTCTTTTTATCGGCGGATATTTCCATGAACAGCACGATAAGGCCAATACCGGGATACCCCTCCTCAAGGATATACCTATCATTGGAAATATCTTCAAGAACAAAATGAACTCAAACACCATCCTGGAACGAATATATTTAATCACACCAAAGATAATAAGGATAGATGAAAACCATCCCAAAGACTATAACAGATTCTTCAATGACAGCAACCTATCCGGCGAAGCAACCATGGATCCAAAAGAATTTAATCTACTCAAGAAATACAATAAAAAAGACGATTCCCTAACCAAAGAGGAACGTCTGGCCGAAAAACAAGCTACTGACAAAAAGAATAGAAACCTGAAAAAGAAACAGAAAAAAGAAAAGAAAAAAGCACGCCGAGAAAAACGCAAAAACAAACGGATACAGTCCAGAGAAAACCAGTTAAAAGAAAAGCAGAAAAGGAAAGAACAAAAAAAGAAGAGACGTGAAAATGAGAAGCAGGAAAAGAGGTTAAAAAATAAAGCCAGCCGAAAAGCCTCCATGAAGAATACAAAAAAACTCAAAACTCAGAAGAAGGAAAATCAAGCAAATATCAAAGCAAATGAAGAAAAACCTGCCGAAAATAAAGTCAGTTCAAGAAAATATAAACGAAGGCATCACAAATAATTGCAAAGTCTTGAACATATTCATCAATATATGCTTGCCTTTTAATGTCTAACCTGATCATATCGGACAGAGGTTGGCATGTATTTTGAAGGTATAGATTTTTACAAGAGTTTTTATGAAAGTCTCTATGCGAAAAATAAAAATTACACCGAGATTATTTGGATATTAGCCAGATTATATTCTGCAAGCGGTGACACTCGAAAAAGCATGAAGATGGACAGGAAATGCGTTAGGCTTGATCCGACGAATCCCATGGCCCATTATAATCTCGCCTGCAGCCTGGCTTTGGCCGGTAAAAAAACCGAAGCCATTACAGAAATACAGCGAGCGATAGAGCTTGGATATAATGATCGACAATGGTTTAACGATGATACCGATCTGGATTCATTGAGAAATTGTCAACGATTCAAAGACCTTATCTCTGGCAAGAAGATGGGCGCGCCGAAATCATGCAACAAACAGACCAGCTGATCTTATCACGGCACATGTTTAAATATGACTCCCTACGCTGCGCGCTGCAAGGCGTTGTAGATGTGGAGTTTAGGACGTTTATACTGCTCATAGCAATCAGGCAATTTCACATGCCAACCGAAATGAAGGCATTGCTCGAAACCGTCGGCCTTTCGGGCATGCTTTTGGCACCGATAACCCAAAAGTTAACCGGCCATTCGGGCCTCAAGATATCAACAGTGTGCTGTATCTTCTTCCTAATCATATCCATAGCCGTCCTACTGTCTGCGTTTTCCAACCATTGGCAGACCTATCTGATATTTGCTGCCATTTCTCGGTTCATTTATAAACAACCACCGGCCATCATAATAGACATCTACGACCAAAACTACACAAAAGAAGAGAGAGGCACCCGGCTTAGCCTTTCGATGATCTTCATGGCAATTTCAGGATTGGTCTTTTCAAAAATAAGCAGCATATTACTAGACAAAGACTTAGCAAATTTTAGGGTGGTGCTTGCCATTGCGGCAGTGGCTGCTCTGCTCTGCGCCCTGAGTTTTTTTAAAGTACCATCAAGGCCGTTGATTAAACCGGATCGCAAATCCCTATTCGAGAATTTTCACCTGGTCTATAGGGACAAACTTTTTGGATATATCCTGTTTTGCTGGGCATTGGTCGGAATCGCCAATCAGATGACAATGCCACTGCGCATTGAATATTTGGCCAACGAAAAATATGGCATTAATTTTTCCAACAAGACCCTGACATACCTAGCGGTAATTATACCAACAGCTTCGCGAATCGTCAGTTCATATTTTTGGGGACGGATTTTTGATAAGCTTAAATTTGTGCCAATGAAACAGTTAGTAAACGTCTGCCATTTGATAGGCGTACCTCTATTTCTGTTAACCAAGGATCCATTCCTTCTTGGCCTAGCCAGTGTATTTCTTGGCCTAGCCTATGGAGGTGGCGTAATTGCCTGGAGCCTTTGGGTTACCAAAGTAGCCCCAAGCAACAAGTTAAGTGAATACACCAGCGTTGATCTAGCAATGGGTGGCCTGAAAAATTTTATATCACCGGGCATTGGATATTTTTTATTGACCCACACAAACCCTGCCACGGTTGGAAAAATATCATTTATAATGATTTTGACAGGAATGATAGGTTTCCATTTTATTGGAAAATTTTCTAGATTGAGGTAATTTTCAATGATCAATATTTAAAATTATCTTGCATCTTTGCTAAAATTTAAGACAAAGTTCCGGCAGATAGTGAAAATAAATTTAAAGTGGCTAAAGAGGTTTATCGACATTGATGCTACAAAAAATGAACTAGCAGAAGCACTTACTAACCTAGGCCTTGAGGTAGAGTCGATTTCTGGTATGGAAATAAATCCCCAGGATAGCCTTGTGGTCGGTGAGATAATAAAAATAGATAAACACCCTAACGCGGATCGACTTAGCCTCTGCGAAGTGATTGTAGATGAAAATGATACACGGCAAATCGTCTGTGGCGCGAAAAATTTCAAGCTAAACGATCGTGTCCCAGTTGCGTTACCAGGAACCATACTTCCGGATGGAACTAGGATAAAAAAATCTAATCTAAGAGGTGTTTCATCGGATGGTATGATGTGCAGCGGCAAGGAGTTAGGGTTAACGAATGATCACTCTGGGTTGTTGATTTTGGAAAAAAATACACCCATTGGTAAAAAATTTCATGAGCTATTTGACTGCGATGACATCACCTTCGAGTTAAAATTGACGGCCAATAGAGGCGATGTCCTTTGTCACTATGGTATTGCGCGAGAACTATCTGCTTATTATAATATACCCCTTAAACCACCGGAGCTTTCAAAACCCATTCCGGCGACCGATAAAAATTCACTCTCAGTGGAAATAACTTCGGATTGTTGCAAATATTATTCGGCTTGGAAAATCTCCGGAGTTAGAGTTGAAGCTTCACCGGATTGGTTGATCCGAGACCTCAAGTCCATCGGAGTGAACAACATAAATAATGTGGTAGATATAACCAATTGGATCATGTTTTCCTTTGGACAGCCACTTCACGCCTTCGATCTATCCAAAATAACCGGTAATAAAGTAATTGTGCGTCGGGCCAAAGATGGGGAAAAAATTATCACGTTGGATTCGATTGAGCATGCGATGGATAGCAATGACACGGTTATTGCTGATGTGGATAAAACTCTGGCCCTGGCCGGCATAATGGGCGGAAGTGATTCCTGTATAGATACTAACACTACGGATATCTTTCTTGAAAGCGCCTATTTCGATGCGACCAAGGTTTATCTGACGGCCAGAAAACTTGGGCTTAGCACCGACAGCTCCTATCGCTATGTCCGAGAAATAGACTCCGATTTTACTCAACAAGCTGGAGCCTTGGCAGTCAACATGATAACGAAAATATGCGGCGGCAAATTTCAGGAACCATGTCTGGTCATGGACAATGGTCGAAGGGTATCTGTAGCCATAGATCTCAAAGTTGATTTTGTCAAAAAAATCCTCGGATTCGGCATAAATATAGATGAAATTTTATCCATATTAAAACGCCTACAATATACGATCATCGAACAAATAAATGATAACATAAGAGTGTCTGTACCAACGTTCCGCTGGGAAATAACAAGGCCCATCGATCTGGTTGAAGAAATTCTTCGGATATATGGAACAGACCGGATTCCAAAGACACAGCTCGTTACGGAAGTTTCTGATAGAAAACCAGATAGAATTTCAGAATTTATTAAAAATTCAGGAAATTTCCTGGCAAACAACAATTTTAACGAATGTTATAATTATACACTTTGCCGTGCCGATGATGTGGAATGCGGCACCGATTCCAGCGACAGGTTAAAATTGGCGAATCCGTTGTTGGATGATCAAACTCATTTGAGATCATCGTTGCTACCCGGGCTACTAAAGACTATCAGATACAACATTCAGAATAGCAATAACGTCCAGCGGCTGTTTGAGATAGGAAACGTATTCCATTACAAAGATGCTGTTCTGACCGAAGCTCTATCGGTGGCATTTGTAATTTTAACCGAAAGCTTCGAAAGATCCTGGTTACAACACCAAAAGCCAGATTTTTATGAGGCCAAACGATTAATATCTAGAGTTTTCAAATTGGCAGAAATTTCCCAATAACCCATTTTTTCTCAATTAGATGATAAATTTTGGCAAAAAAAATATTCAGCCGGCGACACGACCAAAGATTCTTATTTCTTGAAAGTTGGCTATGTGGATTATAAAATATGCAATTTACATAAAATAACCTTGCCAGTCATTGCTGCCGAATTTGTTGCTGATTTTTCAATAATTAATAACAATCCCAAGGTCTGTCGCTATGAAAAATTTTCTCAATTACCGAAAGCTTTGCGTGACCTTTCATTGCTGGTAGATAAATCCGAACCTGTTGCTGCTGTGATAGATAAACTGAATACTATTGCTAAGGCCGCCTGTGACGACACATTTTTCATAGAGAAAATAAATCTTTTTGATATTTACACCGGCGAAGAGATAGCATCCGGCTCAAAGAGCATCTCATTTGAACTTAGTTTCCGTCCCATCGAAAAAACTTTGGAAGCCGAAGTGATCAACGAAGCCTTTGAAAAAGTACAGATGATCATCGAAAAAAATACACCATACTCAGTCCGAAGGGAAAGTAAGTAAATTTCAAAAATCATAATCATAGGAGCTAAATAGAATCCGAGGTGGCGAGAGGCGGAATCGAACCGCCGACACAAGGATTTTCAGTCCTCTGCTCTACCGACTGAGCTATCTCGCCCTGTTAAATGACTTGTAGTTTGCTCTACAACAAAGTCAATGACTTTTATGCCTATGCATTGCATTGTATATCGAGAAATAGAAATATATCAAACACGTACATCTCTGGGTTAAATAAAAATTACAAAATCGCGATAGTATACAAAGGATTGCCAATTCCTATTCCCTGCAACAGCAAATAACCAGTTAAAATCTCTAAAAAACCTACTAAAGCCCACGGATAGGAGCTCTGGTTAATTTCCCAGAAGCCCCTATTTAATCCCGTAGATTCTACAGATGGTATAGCCAAAAATCTTAGCGAGTTATACAGTAATTGGAAGTTACCCCTGACTGGCTATAGTAGCCATTTGATGAATAGCTAAAAGGTATTCATAAAATTTAGATAATTCTAAATCAACATTTTTTATAAATTCCGAATCGTCTATTACACCTTTTAATAGGTTCATCTTGCCATTTTTACATTTTTCACGAATTTCATCAAGCCTCTTATTTTTATGACACTGAAATTCATCATGAATGCTACGTCCTCCATTATTTAATCTTTGCAATATTATGTTATATAGTCCATTGTAATCTAGGCCTATGCCATATTTATCTTTAAATGACTCAATAATGTTTTCAGCGACAGATTTTATTGATTTAACTTTTTCAGCAGCTTCTTCGCGCACACTTGATAATTCGTCCTTAAAATCAGTAAAACTAGCTATTTCTTCAGCATTGCAAATAACATTGCCAGAATTAATAGAAGGATGGCCAAAATTAATATGAACATAGCCAGAATTAATAGGAATAGAAATAGTGGTCCCCATCGATTTTACTTCATCATATAATGATTTTTCGCCTCTCATAGCCTTATTTATTTCAAGAATAATCAACTGCTCTCTTACATCATATGTATCACCTGTACAACCTGTAATGCCTTTACTAGTATAAAAATTAGCTACTTCACACTGAACACGCTTATTCTTTATACGCACGACTTCAGCTTCTGCTTTTTTTTTCCTATTAAGAAACTCTAGACATTTTTCATCATCAATCATGGTTCCAGAATCTTTCATTATTTCTTCCATAGAAGACACAAGTTCAAGACCAGGACCTCCATTCTTTATAAAAATCTCATGATTAACAAAATCCTGATCAGTCATAAAGGATAAACCGTTATAAAATTTTGCAATCTTTTCAAATTTCATTAGCTTCTCTTTATATGTATCCACAAGTTTCTTTATCTTTGATTTATAGGTATCATTGATATGTTGAAATTCCTTAGCTTTGGTGATGTCTCCTGAGGAATCAAAATAAAAAATAACAAACCCTGGTAAAGTATTAAGAAAGTGAGTACTAATAGGAGTCAATCCCCTTTTTTGATTTTCCACAATTGCGTCAATAAGTTCCTTAGAATCAACATTTAATGGTTTTTTGTTTAGGAAATATGACTTGTTAAATAAATTGGCATCAATAAAGTCATTCCTATACCTGCAAAAGTATGCATTGACAGCATTTTCATCTGCTTGGGTCAAAATTTTCAATAACGTATTTAAACTCATCTTCTGTAATTCTGGAATATATTTTAATAAGCATTC
>JAIRXD010000079.1 GCA_031268545.1 Puniceicoccales bacterium
TACATTCCTATGGCATTGCTAGAGAAAAGGTTTATCATGAGTTGGCTCCTGCTTTGGCTTTTGCCCGGTTGCAGTCAAAAGCTAGATCCACCCGTCATAGATATTCTCCTCTATATAGAAGCCGACTCGGAATCCGGTAATTTTAGCCGCAATGCGATTTTGCCAATCAGCAATATTTCCATACCCATATTTCCCCAGCCGGTTTTTACCTCGGCGGATATGAAATTCGTGGAAATTGTTGATTCTGACTGCGGTAAATGTTTGATGATAACCTTGTCTGAAAGAGCAGGTTATGAACTGTATAAGATTTCTATAGACAGCATAAACAATCGATTGGTCCTGGTAGTCAATGGCCAGGTGGTGGGATTTTCGGTTATCGACCATGGGATCAGTGATGGTACGATTCTAGTATTTGTCGAAATGAAGTCCCGGGATCTCGAATCCATGGCCCTGGATATAAATAAAACCATTACCAAGGTCCATAGACTAAAGAAAGAGCGTTGATCATGTCCCTATTTCGTTCGATATTTCGCAGCAAAGCGAAAGAAAATGGCCCGGAGGCAATGGCTGAGCATCCAATTGATACTCAGCAGACCAATTCACCACAACCCATCGAAGCAATTCTGCGAGAAAAAACTTCGCCGGAGGAATTTCTGGACCACTGGATAAGGCAGGCCATTGATATTGGAACATCGGACATTCATTTCGAAAAATTCAGGACCCAACTAAGGGTTCGCTATAGGATTGATGGCAAGCTGCGCACCATAGCGAAACTACCGGAAAATCTCCATGGAGGACTGTTAGTCAGAATAAAAATACTGGCAAAATTAAAAATAGATGAAAAACGATTGCCCCAGGATGGAAGATTTTCCATCGAACACAATTCGGATCAGTTTGATATTCGGGTATCTATTTTACCAGGATATTTTGGCGAATGTGTTGTATTGCGGCTTTTACAAAGCGATTGCAGTAGATTTTCTCTAAAAAATCTCGGCGTCCGAAAAATCGATATAGAAAAACTCGAACGGCTGGTTGGTATTCAGAATGGCATAATAATTGTGGCTGGACCTACGGGATCGGGAAAATCCACCACATTGTATTCTATAATTCAGAAAATTTCATCACCGGAAAGAAAGGTAATAACCGTCGAGGATCCGGTTGAATATCAATTACCTGGAGTCAACCAAGTATCGGTGAATGAAGCCATAGGCCTTAGCTTTGCAGCGGTCCTGAGATCGATGCTACGCCAGGCTCCCAATATAATATTGGTGGGAGAAATCCGTGACAAAGAAACGGCCGAAATAGCCATACGGGCTGCCCTAACCGGTCATCTGGTTTTGAGCACAGTGCATGCCAAAGACAGCATTAGTTCCATAACCAGACTTAGGGATCTCGGGGTGCCATCCTATTTAATAGCGGCGACATTGCGAGGGGTGCTATCCCAAAGATTGGTCAGAAAGCCCTGTACCAACTGCCTAAATCCGACTGAACCAGACCGGAAATTGATCGAAGGAATAATCCCTGGCCATAGGATTCCAAATAAAGTAACCGTATATGAACCAAGTGGTTGTGAGCACTGCCTTGGCACAGGTCACCGTGGTCGCCTGGCCCTATTTGAGTTATTGCCAATCAGCGATGCCATGGAGAAGCTCATTCACCACCGGATGGACGAGGATCAGCTGCGGGCACTGGCCAGAGATGAAGCTGTGAAATTTCTAAAAAACGTAGCATTGGATCACTATTTTGATGGTCGCATCGGCAGAGAATCCTTACTGGCACTAATCACCGAACTTTCCTGATAAAAAATCCGAAGCCATCAGCCCTGGATTTTTTTGGAAATAGGAAAACATGTCTAGCTTATTAACCAATACTACCAATCTACATCACATATCATATTTAGTCAAAACTTTTTCTATTACTTTCATTATAGCATCTTTTGTATCACTGGAGTAACTTCCATTGTCAGCTGCAATTGCATTATCCATTGCATCCAGATCTGATTCATCTAAAAATTTAACAATAAATATTTCATCTGAGTTGAGAGTTGCTAAATACTTTTTCCCACATTCTTCTGCAGCTGCTTTTATTGCCTGTTTAAATTTACGCCCATCTGTGCCACTATCATCGTCATAATCTTTAATATATTTAACACAATTTGTTATTGATTTATATGCTCTAATGATTTTATCAAATACTTTGGTTACTTCATTTATTATTGGAATTAAATCGTCAATGACATTCTTTTCGTCCTCCTCGGTTGAGACTTCTCCAATTCCTTCTCTTATCTTTTTACCCTCTAATGCTTTTTCCTTTATATTATCATATTGATTTTTGGTTACATAGCTTGATATAAAAATACATTTTAATAATTCTTTAGTATCATTGAAGGGTGTTCCATTTATTTTTGCATTATTTGCACTGTCAAGTATTTTTTTGCCAATTTTACATATATCTGCATATTGTGACGTCATTTTCATTGGTGGCTTTGGTGGCACTCCTACACAAATTTGGAAAAAGCCATCCAATGAGGCTATATACTTAGGGAGTTTCCCTCCAAACTCTTTATATCCTTCTTTAGCCTTAAGCGCAGCAGTGCTGCCTCCGGCTTTATTTTCCAGTTTAGGAAGATTGTTTTTTATCTCGTCCAAGTTGCTTTCTGTATCGCCTATTAATTTATTAAGTCCATTACCAAACTCATCAGATTTTATTTTAGATGATATACATTTTTCTTTACCGAGCTGTGCTACTATACCTTCATTAATCTTTTCAAGAAATATATCCCACTTTTTCTTAATATCAAGAACTATTTTTTTAATTTCTTTTTCATCGATACCATCTGTCTTCATATTTGTGATTTTATTTAATAAAATCATATATACATTTTTAAAAGCATTGCGATTAATCGAATTCCACTTCACATTGCTAGAATAATAAAAGCGACAGATGAACTTAGTAAAGGCCATTAAAATATTATGAGTATAACCATAACTAGAATTGCCTTTAATAAATTCATAGGCCTTTTCGATCATTTTTTTTAAGGGCTCTGCGCAATCGGCAAAACCAGCTTGACCGGCATTTTGCTTAATGAAGCCACTCATATTACTCATTACAGCTTCAAGTGTTCCCAAATCTTCAATTTTTTCAGAATAATGGGTTATGATATAGTTTGACAATGCACAAATAATTCTACAAAGGTGACCAGCTGTCGCATCATCTGCATCTTGGTTTACTTTAATAATATCACCATATAGCTTCCATGGAATACTAATTATTTCATTGATGAATTCAGATACCATTTTAATATCAGGACTACTCTTTTCCATTTCATCTTTTATAACTTTCAATAGCGGATCGATTATTTTATTTTCTTTTAATTGATCAGAGTAAAAAAGTTTTTTCTTTTCTTTTTCTGTTTCTTTTGCTCTTTCTTTTGCTCTTTCTTTTTCTCTTTCTATTATTATTTTTGTTATATAATCTATAAATAATTTTTTAGGTTCTTCATTTTTGATGGCATCGTATAGGTCTTTCAGCGATCCATTGTTATCGGTAATAATATCCTCGAAGGCATGTTGTGGTTTTTTTAATAACAAGTCACTGATGGGCTTGCATACTTTAAGTACATCGTCATACCAGTTAGCTTGACCAAGCAAATCTTTCCTATCTTTAAAAGAGACAATGGCATCTATTTCATCTTTAAATTTATTTATAGCGGCCACAATTTCTTTTTCAAAACGAGCCTCTAGCTCTTTGTGTTCATTGGAATCTTTTCTATACCCGGCCTCAGTATCCTGATTTTCGCAAATTCTCTTAATTATGTTATTTAATGGTTTCTTTATATTAGTAGCTTTAGACTTATCATCAAGAGGGCTTTTATCTTCAATAAGGGTTTTTTCTCTTAAAACTATATATAATATCAAATATGGCGCATCTTCAACAACTTCCTCTTTCGGTAGTGGCACCGATGCAGATCCCTGCGATGGCGTGTTAGATCCCGTCGGCAGCGGTGCAGATCCCGGCACCGATGCAGATCCCTGCGATGGCGTGTTAGATCCCGGCGACAGCGATACAGATCCCTGCGATGGCGGCGGCGGTGGCGGCGGTGTAGATGTATTTGTGTTAACAGCAGATGATGAACTAACAGCAGATGATGAGCCAGCAAAAGATGATGAACTAGCAGCAGATGACGATTTAGCAGCAGATGACGATTTAGCAGCAGATGATGATTTAGCAGCAGATGACGAACTCCGATTACTAGAACTTGGTAGGCTATAGACCTTAATACCCTTCTTCGGTGACGGCTTGGTCTCCTTCTTTGGCTTCTTATTGGCCACAGCCTTGGCACCCTTCTTCGGTGACGGCTTGGTCTCCTTCTTTGGCTTCTT
>JAIRXD010000058.1 GCA_031268545.1 Puniceicoccales bacterium
TTACAGTTAAGAAGATAGCGCCGGCCAAAGTGAGTCGTGTCATCACAAAATCCAAAAATTCTGCCGTTGCTGGCCCGGGACGAATTCCGAGAATATAACCACTATTTCTCTTCAAATCATCGGCCACCTGGGTTGGTTTAAACATGATTGAGACCCAGAAGTAGCTGAAAACCAATATCAATGTACCATATATGGCATAATATACATAGGAGCCGTGGGATAAAATATAGGCTAGTTTTTGAAAAAACGAAATTCCGGTAGCACCGCCGATGTAGGCAAGTACTTGCTGCGGAAACATTAATATTGTACTTGCAAATATGACTGGCATAACTCCGGCATAGTTGACCTTTAGTGGCAAAACTGATGCCTGCCCGCCCATAACCTTCCTACCAATGACCTGTTTAGCGTATTGTATTGGAATTTTTCTGACTGCCTGGGTGACCGCCACCATGCTGCTGACCACAATGAGAAGTAAAATCGTCATCATGATTAACTGAGGAACTCCAAGAATGGAACTTTCGGTGCCAAGTGGACTGTAAAGCATTTCAAATAAACGAGATACAGCCTTTGGCAGGGAAGATAAAATACCAACAGTTATCAGTATGGAAATACCGTTTCCTATACCAAATTGAGTAATCCTTTCGCCAAACCAGGTTAAAATCATCGTACCTGCGGTTAAAAATATGGTCGACGTCGCAAAAAACACACCACGATGCATTACAACTATATCGCCATAGATCTCTTTATCGAAACCGACGAATAATTTTTCCGGATAATTTGCCAATGCAAGGACCAAAAGCATGCCCTGGATTAGGCAAATTAACACCGATAAATATCTAGTATATTGAGCTATTTTTTGTCGTCCACCATGTTCTCTTTGAATTCTGGCAAGGCTAGGTGCCACAGCGGTAAGGAGTTGAAGAATTATGGATGCGCTTATATATGGCATGACGCCTAGGCCAAAAATCGCTCCTTTTAAAAAAGCGCCGCCGGTGAACATATCGTATAAACCGACCAATCCTCCGGAAGCGCTACGTTGGGCTAGAAAAAAATCACATAATGGCTTGGGATCCAACCCCGGAAGTGGGATACTAGCGCCAATTCTGGCAACAAAAATCACGGATAAAGTAAAGATTATTTTCTTTCTCAGTTCTGGAATTTTGATACAATTTATGAACGCTAAAAACATCTAATAATACCCATTTAATTTTCAATATCCACATCAGAACTTAGCCTAATTACTACTCCTCCGGCAGCCAGAATCTTTTTCTCTGCTTTTGCAGAAAAAAAATCGGCCTTTAGGGTGATTTTTCTGTTAAGTTCCCCTGTACCAAGTACTTTTACAATAGCATTTGATTTATTTACAAGCCCGTATTTGAACAATATTGCCTTGCTGATCACATCCTCGGAAATCCGTGACAGATCCGCAATATTCACAATGGCGATGTTTGTTTTGAATAAAAAATTCTTAAATCCGCGTTTCGGCAGCCTTCTATAATAGGGAATTCCACAACAACAAGGTGCCGGTGAATAGCCAGATCTTGCCTTTCCTCCTTTATGACCGCGACCGCTGGTCCCTCCTCTTCCACTGCTGTCACCACGCCCCCTCCTGCGAGTGTGATCACTATTTCCAATTTTAACTAAATTATGCAATTTCATCACTATAAAATAATAAATTAATTCCCATTATTTGCACTGCGCATAGCCATAACTTCCTCTCGGGTCCTGAGTTGCGAAAGCGCATCCAGAGTTGCCCTGACCATTGCAAAGGGATTATTTGATCCCATGGATTTTGCAAGTATATCTGTTACTCCAAGGACTTCCAGAACGGCACGCACGCCACCACCGGCTATAATTCCAGTTCCAGGAGTTGCCGGTCGCAGCAAAACTCTGCCTCCATCTGCAACGCCCACAGCGATATGCGGAACGGTTGAATTACTAATTGAATAGGATCTTATATTTTTTTTAGCCTGATCAATAGCTTTCCGGACGGCATCTGGTGTTTCTTTTGCTTTTCCAACTCCAATGCCGACACGACCAGCCTTATCACCAACCACCGCCAGCGCAGAAAACCCAAACCTACGGCCACCTTTAACTACTTTCGCGCAACGATTTATGCGTACAACTTTATCGACAAACCTGTTTTCTGGATTTTCGCGATCTTTATTATCCAGGCCATCCCTCGATCTCCTTCTGCCACGAAAATCGCCGCCACCTCTAAAAAAACCTCTATCACTGCTCATAATATACTAAAAACTTAATCCAGAATCCCTTACGGCATTCACAAAGGATGCGACCACGCCATGAAATTTTCTTGTGCCGCGATCAAACACAACCTGTTTGACTCCACAGGATAGGACATGTTTTCCAAATTCAGTCCCAAATTTGCCAGCTCCACTAACATTTGGTCTAATATTTTCATTCTTCAATGTCGGCGATATGGTGGACAATGCAGCAATGGTCAAGCCAGCATCGTCATTTATGCACTGGGCATACAAATGCTTAGCACTAAAATGAACAGACAATCTCGGCCTGTTATCGGTACCATGAATTCGCCGCCTAACTCTCAATCTACGTCTTTCCTGAGATTTTTTTTTATTTTTGTAATTCATAAATAAAATACCCTAAGATGCCTTTTTGCCTTCTTTTCTTCTAACATATTCACCAACAATCCTAACCCCTTTTCCCTTATAGGGTTCCACCGGATAGAAGTGTTTTATATCAGCGGCTACCTGGCCAACCATATGTTTATCCGGACCCTCGACCAAAATTTTCGTATTTTCTTGAACAACAATTTTTATTCCATCTGGTATTTTATAACGTATTGGATGCGAATAACCTAGCGACAGGTCCAGTAGATTGCCAGAAATGATCGCTTTGAATCCAACTCCATTTATTTCAAGATTTTTTGAAAAACATTTCTGAACGCCGGCTACCATCGCATTTATAATCGATCTTGTGGTACCATACATGGCCGCCGAATGGGGATCACTATTATCCCTACGTGATACAGAAATAATTCCATCGGAGATACTTATGATGACAGATGGATCGAATTTCTTTCTAAGCTTTCCGCAGGGCCCATTTACAATTACCACATTATCATCAAGGGTAACCGTAACAGATCCAGGTATTTCTATGGGCAATTTTCCGATTCTACTCATAACATATTCTCCTACCAGACTTTACACAACAATTCACGGCCACATTCATTCTGGTCGCATCGCGACTGGACATCACTCCTTTTGAAGTAGTAAGAATAGATAATCCGAGTCCACTTATGACCGGAGGTATGGATTTTGCACCAAAATAAATCCTACAGCCAGGTTTACTGAAACGAATAAGTTTAATTATTGCAGGTTTATCGTTGACATATTTAATGCAAATTTTCAACAATGGAAAATTTCCTTCGGTGGTAATTTTAAAATAATCGGCAATATAGCCATTAGCTTTCAATATAAAAGCTATGGATTCTCTCATTTTAGAAAACGAAAGCACGCAAACTTCTTTGCCAGCGAAGCTTGCATTTCTTATAGTGGTTAAAAAATTTCCTACAGTATCCATTGAGTTCTCTATTAAATTACCAAGACGCCTTGACCAATCCTGGTATCAACCCAGCCAAAGCAAATTCTCTCAATTTGAGCCTCGATATGCCAAATCTGCGATGAAATGCACGAGGTCTTCCGGTTACGCAACATCTATTTCTGATTCGCACCGACGACGAATTTCTTGGAAGCTTGTTAAGTTTATACAAGGTCTCAAAAAATAGACCGTCGCCGACGCTAGGATCGCGAAGTATTTTTTTATATTCTTTTCTTTTCTCAATAAACTTCGCAGCGAGAATCATTCTTTTTTCGTTTCTTTTTATTACTGAAGTTTTTGCCATAGACTATTAAGTGCTAATTTTTTTCTTGAAAGGCATACCTAACATCTGAAGAAGATCGCGCCCTTCGTCATCAGTTTTTGCCGTGGTGATGAATGATATATCCATTCCTATAGTTTTTTTCTCGCGGTCAACACTAATTTCAGGAAATATTGTATGGTCTGTCACTCCAATCGTGTAATTGCCGCGGCCATCCATTTTGCTTGAAACGCCACGAAAATCTCTAACGATTGGGAGAGCGATACATGTGAATCGCAGAAAAAAATCATACATGACATTGCCGCGCAGTGTAGCCTTTACACCATTCGGCATCCCCTTCCTGAGCTTGAAATTAGAAATACTTTTTTTCGCAGCGATCACCACTGGTTTTTGGCCAGTTATCAATCCTATATCTCTCGTAAGGTCTTCAATATAAGACTTATCACAGCTCGAACTTATTGCAGAATTTACTACAATTTTTTCAAGTTTTGGCACATCATGACGATTGCGATATCCCCGAACTTTTTCAAGCTCCGGAACAACTGACCTAAGATATAAATCCTTCAATGTAGATTTAGTTTTTATAACCATAACCATTACCAATGCAACAACATATTATTCTATTAAACGGCCTTTATCCGTTTTGAGTCGTATTTCGAAGCCAACATGACATTAGAATAGTGAATTGATGACTCCATTTTAATTTCACCACCTTCTGGATTGGATTGGCTTTTCTTTACAAATTGTTTTCGCAATGCAACCCCTTCTATTACAACACGGCAAGAATTTCGAAGAACACTAATTATCTTACCACGCCCACCTTTATTAGCTCCCGAAATAACAACCACATCATCACCTTTTTTTATTGAATATTTCATATTACCTCCGGAGATAATGATACTATTTTCATGAAATTTTTTTGCCTCAATTCACGAGCCACTGGACCAAAAATTCTAGTTCCGGATGGATTATTTTTATCATCTATTATCACACACGCATTGCTATCAAACCGCAAATAGCTACCATCTTCCCTCCTTATCGGATAGGCTGTCCTGACTATAACCGCTTTGACCACAGTACCTTTTTTTACAGATGCCTCCGGTATACTATTTTTTATGGTTACGACAATGATATCGCCAACCGAGGCTGTTCTCTTATTTTGGCCGAGACGTCTAATCATCATTGCTTTTTTCGCCCCGGTATTATCCGCTACATTTAATATGCTCTGTTGCTGCAACATATAAAACCTCCATTACATTTATTACAAAACTGGTGCCTTTTTTACCGTGCCCACAAATCGCCAGCGTTTCAATTTACTCAATGGCCGCGTCTCTATTATTTCAATCTCGTCGCCCAACGAACATTCATTGTTCTGATCATGAACATATACCAACGTTCTTCGCCTAATCTCTTTTCTATAAAGAACATGAGGCACTTTATAGGAATAAGAAACTTTGATGGTTTTATCGCCACAGCGTCCGGTCACAATTCCAACCAATCTTTTTCTTGCATTTTTTCTACTATTACAGCCCTCTGACATACTACAATCCTAACATGTTAGTATTTGATGAGACTTGCAAGCCTTTTGTCTCAAAAAAGTTTCAATTTTAGCAATTTCTTTTCGTGTTTTTGTGATAGAAGCAGAATTTTCTAACTGAGACGACGATTTTTTCAACCGCAATTGGAATAATTCAGCGTGTACATCAGTCAATTTTTTTTTCAATTCATCAACTGAAAATTCGCTATAACTAACATTATCAGTCATTTATATTCCTCCAAGCTTTCACGACTGATGAATCGACAATGAATCGGCAATTTGCAATCAGCCAGCCTAAATGCTTCGCGCGCTAATGTTAACGAAACACCTGCTAGTTCAAACAATATTACTCCAGGTTTGACCGCAGATGCCCAATATTCAACGGCACCTTTTCCTTTACCCATGCGAGTTTCGGCCGGTTTTTTAGTTATCGGTTTGTGCGGGAAAACCCTAACCCACAATTTGCCTTTTCTTTTTAGATGACGAGATATGGAAATACGTGCTGCTTCTATTTGGGATGCAGTCATACTACAGCGTTCGAGAGCCTGAATTCCAAAATCTCCAAAGGCCAAAGAATCACCACCTTTGGCAACTCCACGATTTCTACCTTTTTGTACCTTTCTGTATTTAGTCCTTGCTGGGGATAACTTGCTCATTTCCTATAATTTTTATACTTTTAATTCGTCATTGCGACAAATCCAACATTTAATACCAACCTTGCCGTAAACAGTTCCGGCCTCGGAAAAACCATAATCTATATTTTCCTTAAGTGTATGCAATGGAACACGTCCAGCTCTCTGAGATTCAGTTCTTGCTATTTCGGCACCACCTAAGCGTCCGGCACATTGAAGCCTAATTCCATTAGCTCCTAGGCCGATCGCAGTTTGAACCGCTTTTTTCATTGCCCTTCGAAAAGACACCCGACGTTCCAACTGAATCGCAATATTTTCCGCTACCAATTGAGCCACCAAATCTGGTTTTTTAATTTCTTGAATATCAACGATAACATATCGACCAGTCAATGCCTTCAAATCATCGCACAATTTATCGAGTTCCTGACCTTTTCGACCAATTACAATACCTGGCCGTGATGTAAATATTTTAATTCGCACGCGATTTCCGGCCCGTTCTATAGATATCTGAGAACAAGCCGCTGGTCCCAGCTTTTCTTTCAAAAACAATCTTATTTTAAAATCTTCATGTAACAGCTTTGGGAAATCTTTTTTTGTCGCATACCAATGCGAACCCCAATTTCTCCTCACAGATAAACGCAAACCAACTGGATTAACCTTTTGCCCCATAACTACTTAGATTCCTTATTATTTTCCTTCAAATTACCGATGAGAACCACTTTTATATGACTTGTTCGTTTTCTTATTGGATGAGCCGAACCTCTGGATGCAGGAACGGATCTGTGAAACATAACCCCTTGTTCTGCAATAGCATCTTTAATATAAAGCGAATTCGATTCGATGTTTTTGCAATTGGCATTGGCGATGGCGCTTGCCAGAGTTTTGGCCACAAGACCGGCAGATTTTTTGTTCACAAGTCTCAATAATTGCAAAGCCTTTTCGGCCTGCATACCAACTACGGAACGAGCAACCATATGTACCTTCTTCGGCGACATTCTTGCATATTTTGTTACAGATCTTATTTCCATATTAAAACAACGAACTATTTCTGGGTGTGTGGGTTATGAGTTTTGAATGTGCGAGTAGGAGAAAACTCACCGAGCTTGTGCCCAACCATATTTTCAGTTATGTGAACATCAACAAAAATTTTGCCATTATGCACCTGAAAATTTAGACCAACAAAATCTGGAGTAATGGTAGACCGTCGCGACCATGTTTTTATCGGTTTCCTGCTATCAGAGCCGGCAGCAACATCCACTCGATCCAACAACCATGGGTCAACAAAAAAACCTTTTTTAGAAGAACGCGCCATACAACTAGCCTTTTTTTACCTTTCTACCATTTCGCCTGACGATAATCATAGCATTGGTCGGTTTTGATTTTTTCCTGGTTGGTAACCCTTTGGCTAGCTGTGCCCAAGGGGAAGTCGGATGCCTACCGCCGGATGAGCGACCTTCGCCACCGCCCATCGGATGATCCACCGGATTCATCGCAACACCCCGAACCCTTGGTCTACGCCCAAGCCAGCGATTTCTGCCAGCTTTCCCTAAAGATTGCTTAAAATGTTCACCGTTACCAATTTCACCTATAGTGGCGCGACATTTGGGATTCAATAATCGAATTTCACCACTGGGCATTTTGACCGTTGCGAATTTGCCATCCATAGCAACCAGCGTTGCATGAGTACCAGCGCTACGAGCCAAAACCGCTCCACAACCTGGATGTAATTCGACACAATGAATAGGAATGCCGAGTGGCATCATGTTCAATGGCAACGACATACCTGCATTAAAATTGTCCATCGGCGAATTCAAACTGACCACCTTAGTTCCAATCTCTGCATTGCGAGGGCAGGGGATGTAACGTTTTTCGCCATCACGATAAACCACAAGGGCAATATCAGCAGACCTATTGGGATCATACTCTATCCTAGAAATAACTCCGGGTATATTAAGTTTATCTCTTTTAAAATCAACAATTCTGTAAAGTTTTTTATGACCGCCACCCTTTCTACGTGATGTTATTCTTCCGTAGCAATTTCTGCCACTTCCACGAATTTTACTTACGACAAGGCTGCGTTCTGGTCTATTTTTGTACAACTTACGCTTACTTAAATGTAAAAATCTTTGGCCCGGTGTCCCTGGATTATGTTGAATAATGCTCATCTACTAAAAATTTTAAAATCAAACGATCTCTATTTTCTGTTCTTTTTTAATACTAACTATCGCAAATTTTTTGCAACTTGTTCTGCCATAACGTCCGCGCTGTGACCGATCGCGTTTCAATTTACCAGCTCTGACAACCATATTGACATCAACAACATCCACTCCAAAGGCTTTTTCGACAGTATCCTTGATAATATTTTTATTTGCACTTCGATGAACCTCAAAGGTATATTTATTTAACGCCGATGCCATGGCTGTAAATTTCTCTGTGTAATAATCGCGAGTTAAAATTTTGTCAATAAAAATCATAATTATTTATATTCCTGCTCTATTTATTAAAACATCAAAAGCCTCTTCCGAAACCAAATAGCGATCATAACGTATTAAGTCTAAGGCATTTACAGAAGCCGCATCTATTGTATATATTTTTGTGCAATTCCGCGAAGCCAAAACAAATTCGTGGGAAAATTTTGTATCTATAACAAGAACCTTGTCGCCATTGGATGGATAAATTTTATTTATAAATTCCACCAATGTTCTAGATTTTGCGTTTATTTGGGGAAATGATTCTATGGCAGATAGTTCCGACGTCAATATTCCATCATACATTGCACGACCCAAAGCCAATTTTTTTACCTTTTTATTTATTTTTTTATAATAACTACGCGGATGAGGCCCGAACACGACGCCACCACCACACCACAAAGGACTTCTAATCGATCCATGTCTAGCATTACCAGTCCCTTTCTGTTTATAAGGCTTTCTGCCACTGCCACTTACATCTGAGTGAGTTTTTGTCGAAGCATTACCCTGCCTTTTATTTGATAGCAAAATATCCAAAACAAATTTCACAGCATTGACGCCACGACCGTCATCAAATACCGCCAACGCAGTCACTTCTTTTTCACTGGATAACTCTCCCGAAGAACTATAAACTCTTAATTTCATATCAGCAACGCCTTCAATCTTTTTTGCCACATTTCGCCTTTTGGGCCTTGCGTATGGCGATCAAACAATCATTGGCGCCAGGAACGCCACCTTTCAGTAAAATAACACCACGATCCTGTTTTAAATCAACAACTTCCAGATTTTGAATCGTAACCCTGTCGCAGCCGGTATGACCAGGCATCTTTCGGCCCTTATATACATGACCCGGCCATTGCCGTTGCCCATAGGAGCCACCCCGTCGGTGAAACATCGAACCATGGGATGCCGGTCCTCCTGCAAACCCATATCGTTTCATAACTCCTTGAAAGCCACGGCCCTTAGATGTTCCTATGACATCAACTTTTTCGCCCTTAGAAAAAATCGATATATCTATTACATCTCCAACCTTATAGGAAGGATCGCCATCCGTTCTAAACTCGCAAATGGCCTGGCCCACATTTAAATTATTTTTGGAAAAATGCCCAAGCAATGGTTTCGTGACATTCGATTGTTTTTTCTGCTCGAAAGACACCTGTACGCTGCAGTATCCATCATTTGCGTTGGTTTTTATTTGACTTACATAGCACGGACCAGCTTGAATAACCGTTACAGGAATAAGTTCCCCGGATTCGATGAATACCTGGGTCATTCCAATTTTTCTACCTAAAATTAACGTTTTATCTTTCATTGTTCTAAGCGGTAAGCGACAACTTACATTAGGTTGTTGCACTTCTTTTGATGAATACTAGATTGTCAAGAAATAAAAATTTATAATTTCATATTATTATGCCTTAATGCTTATTTCGACACCTGCCGGTAAATTCAATTTTTTTAACGAATCTATGGTATTCGCCGTCGGTTCATGAATTTCGATCATTCGATCATGGGTACATAACTCATACTGATCCATTGATTTTTTATCTTTATGCGGAGATCTATTGATCGTAAATCGTTCCTTTCGAGTGGGTAATGGAACTGGGCCAACGACCCTCGCGCCAGAACGTTTAGCGGTATCAACAATTTCCACCGACGACTGATCAACCAATCTGTAATCAAAACTTTTCAATCTTATTCTAATTCTATGAGCCATAAAACACCTCTTTAGGCACGTGCAACCGCACGCACGGAACTTTCAACTATTTGCTGAAGCGAATTTGCGGGAACTTGCTCGAAATGCGATGGCGTCATAGAATAGCTTGCACGTCCTTTAGTTAGCGAACGAATATCAGTCGCATAGCCAAACATGGTTTCCAGGGGCACAAAGGCGATCACCTCCGCAAAAGCCCCTTTCGTTTCCATACTTTGAATTTGTCCACGACGCCTATTTACATCACCCATTATATCTCCTTGATATTCTTCTGGGGTCGATATTTCGACTTTCATTATTGGTTCAAGTAGTATAGGTAACGCCTTTTTCATTGCATCTTTAAAAGCAAAAATGCCAGCCATCCTAAACGCCATTTCCGAAGAATCAACTTCGTGAAAACTTCCATCAATTATCCTTACCTTAAAATCTATTACCGGATATCCGGCCACCACACCATTTCTCGATCCCTCCATTATGCCATCCTGAGTTGGTTTTATATACTCCTTTGGAATAACACCGCCAACTATTTCATTGATAACCTCAATGCCTTCGCCTCTGGGCGCCGGTTCAATTTTTACAGTTGCATGTCCGTACTGGCCACGTCCTCCGGACTGTCTTATGAATTTTCCTTCACCAGTAGCTTCGGCCGAAATTGTCTCCTTATAGGCAATTTGCGGTCGACCCGAGGTCACATTGACGCCAAATTCCCGAAACAACCTGTCGCATATTATCTCCAAATGCAATTCCCCCATGCCAGCTATTATCATTTGCCCGGTCTCGGTATTCGTGGAAACCTTGAATGTGGGATCTTCTTCGGCTAGACTCTGCAATGCTGTGGATAATTTCTCCCGATCATCTTTTGCCTTTGGCTCGATGGACATACTTATTACCGGCTCTGGAAATGTGGGTGGCTCTAAAATAACTTCGGTGTCCCGTAAACATAGAGTGTCACCTGTGACAATTCCTTTGATTCCTATAATGGCACAAATATCGCCAGAATAGGCCACACTTATATCTTCGCGGGAATCGGCCTTCATGATCATCAACCTACTAATCCTTTCGGTTTTACAGGTACGCGGATTATAAACGCTATCGCCTTTCTTAAGCTGGCCTGTGTATACCCTACAAAAAATGAGTTTTCCAACATAGGGATCCGACATCAATTTGAAGGCCAATGCCACAGGATTTACGCTGTCATCGGGAAGAATTCCGATCTCACCATCATCATTAAATGCCCTCATCGGCGGCAAATCCAATGGAGATG
This sequence comes from Puniceicoccales bacterium, assembly GCA_031268545.1. GTDB lineage: Bacteria > Verrucomicrobiota > Verrucomicrobiia > Opitutales > LL51 > JAIRTH01. The sequence continues at coordinate 11,475 of JAIRXD010000058.1, forward strand.
GCAAATATTCCACAACCGCATCTAGTAGAAATTGAACCCCTTTTTTCTTAAATGAACTACCGGGAATGACTCCTATAAAATTCATCGACAAAGTGGCTCTTCTTATGGCAACGCGAATTTCATCGCTTGATAACTCTTTGCCCTCCAGATATTTTTCTGCGATTTCGTCATCATAATCAGCGATGGCTTCGATCAATGATTCTCGATACTCTTTGGCCTTATTCAAATACTGATCAGGTATATCTATTGTATCATATTTGGCGCCAAGCTCATCGGATTCATCATATATGTAGGCCTTCATTTTTACCAAATCGATCAATCCGCAAAAATTTTCTTCCTGGCCAAAATTTAGATACAGCGGATGGGCATTGCCACCAAGTTTGGTTCTTATATCGTTGACGGCACCAAGAAAATTTGCACCGGTACGATCCATTTTGTTTATGAATGCTATTCTCGGAACATTATACTTATCCATTTGCCGCCAAACGGTTTCCGATTGAGGTTGAACACCGGCTACAGCACAAAATACTGCCACAGCTCCATCGAGTACCCTTAGGGACCTTTCCACTTCGGCCGTAAAATCCACATGACCTGGCGTATCGATGATATTTATTTTATGTTTTATTCCGGAA
>JAIRXD010000076.1 GCA_031268545.1 Puniceicoccales bacterium
CTATCGACCGGATTCGACGGTTGAAGAGTATGTCAGGGAAATCAAGTACCTGGTGGCGAATAGCATAGAGGGTCTCAGCTATGATAAGGTTTCCGTAGCATTGTTTCCGGTTCAGCTGCCTAGCTTGCCCCAGACCCAAACCAATGGGGCGACTATGATTAACATAGCTGGCCTGGAGCTATTATCCTCATCCAAAAATCAACTCTATATAATTTTTGGAGTTTTGGCAGCCATAATATTGATTTTGTTCCTGGCGATATGCGTCATGGCCTACCGGAGTGTCAGCCTTCAAAAGAAGGAGACCGAAGCGGAGAAGCCCAATCCCGATGCAGCGCAAAAAAATGATAAGGAAGTAATTGAATAAATTTTTACATTCCCATGAGCCAGCTGGATTATATTCGAAACTCCCTAAGGAAAGACCCAAAGGTTTTTTCTGAAATTTGCGATTTTAACAATAATGTGGTCAATTATCTCCATGAGGATCATCTGGCCGAGCTGGGTTGTGAAAAAGCCATTCTGCTGGAACTGGCAAGGAATCCCAGGACTAGAACTGCTCTGAATACCTATATTGCAAAAAGACTTAATTTGGGCAAGTGGTACGGTGATTTTTCCGAACAGCGCTATGGGCTATGTCTCCTCAGTCTGGATGCCATTTCCTTGCTGGGGGTCTATCTAGGGGCCGTGATCCATGGGGATGAGATTAGGAGAATTGTGCATCATGATGAGTTGAAGCAACTGAAAGATCAAATCGGTGAAGCCTACAATTTTTCTATGAAAAGTGCGGATTTGCTGTTCAAGAGATCCCAAATAGATGCCATGGCTCTGCCGGTTTTTTCCGGAGATATTTACTCCAAAATCGTAAAGACCGGTAGGTTTGTTCTATCGGCCTGTTTAGCCACAGTCCCCGAAGACCTTGCCCGGAAATTTATCCTGAAATTTCCAAAAAATGAGACCTGGGATTTTGCCCAGGAGGCCTCGGTGGCCGAATGCTGGGAGTTTACAAGAAAAATACTTAAATATCTGACCGATGGCAAAATAAATGTACCAATGCTAATGAGAGGGTAGCTATGTTTGTGATAAAAAATGAAGGCCTACAGTTGATGCCTGAGACCAAAATTCTTAGGGCTGAGGAATATACTGCAATTATTTCCATAACCGATGCGGTGAAAATGGTCAATGAGATCAATGTCAATGTTCTGAGCCAGGCCAATGCCGAAAGCGATGAGTTGATTGCCGAGGCCAATGCCCGGGCCACGCAGGTGATCAATGAAGCTAACTCTAGCAGCGATGGACTGATCCAGGAAACCAATGAGAAGGTCAGGTTACTGGTGGAGGAAAGTAATGCCAAGGCCAAGAAGTTGATCGATGATGCGCTGGCAAAACAAAACGAGATCTTGGCCGCGGCCAAGGCTCGCTATGAAGAGGAGGCTAAGAAGGGCTACGAAGATGGCTATGCCAGTGGTAAGCATGAACTTACAAATCAAATGACCGAGATTGTTTCCAGAAATGCCGAAAATTTCGCAAAGTTTGAGGGTGAAATTGTAGCCATTGTCAGCAAGGCCGTAAGTAGAATAATAGGTGAAATCGACCAGAAGGATTTGATCACAAATATTGTAAAAACTGCGGTAAAAAATATCAAAAATCAAAAACAAGCAGTGCTGAAAGTATCTGCTGCCGAGGCACAAATCATAAGAGATCGGCTGGATGAAATCCTGGAAACCAGTGGTGGTATAAAATATCTGGAAATAAGTGCAGACTCTCGGCTGAAAAAGGGCACCTGTGTGCTCGAGACCGAAATTGGTGTGGTTGATGCCAGTCTGGATATACAAATGGAAGCAATAACAAAAGCTATCACCAAAGCATTGAAGTAATGGAGGTTAAGATGGATGGGGAAAATCTTGAATATAAAACTAATGGCCAATCGGCAGATGAAATACTTGGGGATATCGAAACCGGTGGTGGTCGCAATATAGCGTCGATCATCGACCAGAGCATAGAGGAATCGAGGACATTCAAGCTGAAGGGCAAGGTCCTACAGGTGGTTGGTACCATTATGAAGGCAGTGGTGCCCAGTGTAAAAGTCGGAGAGCTGTGCATTTTAAAGAACCCTTGGGAGGAAACTGAACTCTATGCCGAAGTGGTTGGATTTGATAAACAGGCGGCAATTTTGACGCCCCTGGGAGACCTGAATGGAGTTTCGTCTTCCACCGAAGTGATCCCCACCGGTGATGTGCATATGGTTCCCGTTGGCGATGATCTGATGGGCCGTACGGTGAATGGCCTTGGCCATGCCGCGGTGGATAAAGTCCGGGGCAAATTCGAACCGGAGGATTTTTATCCGGTTTACTGCGACCCTCCGGATCCAATGTCACGGGCGCCAATAGCTAAGCCACTTTCTCTGGGCGTTAGAGCACTGGATGGCCTACTGACCTGTGGTGAAGGTCAGCGACTTGGTATATTTGCTGCGGCCGGCGGTGGAAAAAGTACGCTGTTGGCCCAGATAATCAGAAATACCGAGGCCGAGATAAATGTGCTTGCTCTCATCGGTGAACGCGGCCGTGAGGTCCGTGAATTCATTGAAAAGGATCTTAGTGAGGAGGGAATGAAACGATCGATATTGGTGATTGCTACATCAGATCGTTCTGCAATGGAACGACTTAAGGCGGCCTATGTGGCCACCTCCATTGCGGAATATTTTCGAGATAAAAACAAAAAAGTTTTGCTGATGATGGATTCAGCAACCCGTTTTGCCAGAGCCCAGCGCGAAATAGGTCTCGCCGCCGGTGAGCCACCAACCCGGAGAGGGTTTCCCCCATCGGTTTTTGCCACTTTGCCAAAATTGATGGAACGAGCCGGTCAATCTTCAAAGGGTTCCATAACTGCTCTGTATACTGTTCTGGTCGAAGGAGATGATATGACTGAGCCAGTGGCTGATGAAACCAGGTCAATTTTGGATGGCCATATAGTCCTATCGCGGAAACTAGGTTCGGCAAATCATTACCCAGCCATAGATGTATTGGCAAGCATAAGTCGCTGTATGTCAGCCATTGTGGCCGACGAACACAAGGCCGCCGCCGGAAAATTACGAAACATTTTGGCAAAGTACAGCGAGGTGGAACTATTGGTTAGGATAGGTGAATATAAGCGTGGGTCAGATGCGGTTACCGACGAAGCCATCGATCGAATCGATGCAGTCAACTCATTTCTGAAGCAAGGCCAAAAGGAGGTAAATACCTTCGATGAAACGGTGGCAAAATTAAAGCAGGTGGTTGGCCTATAGATCATCTTACTGTAAGGCAAAGAAGTATGAGCTGGATGATTTGCTGAGGGTTAGGGAGATTCGCAAGGATCGGGCGGAGAAAAACCTTGTCCAGGCCCAGAAGTTGCTCAAAGAAGCCGAACAGGCACTGGCCAAAGCTAAACAGGAACTGGAGGATTATAAGTTATTTGTAATCAGTGAGACAAACAGGTTGTATAATCAAATTTTAAAAAAAAGTATCAAGAAAAATTCCGTTGATGCACTGCATGCAGCGATAAAGGAACTTCAAAATAGGATTTTTGAGTATGAAAAACGAGTCGAAGATGCGATTGTAATGTGCCAGAAGGCAAAGGAGAATCTTGAAAAAAGAAGGGAAGAATTGGCCCAGGCAAAACGCAATATCGATAAAATAGAATCCCTGAAGGATAAATGGAGAGAAGACATAAAGAAGGAAGAAGAACTTCAAGCCGACCTTGAGATGGAAGACTTTAGGGTAAAAAATTTGGAATAAATAAATATGAGCAATGATATAAAAATAGGCGGGAATAGTCCCGAATTTAATGATTTAACCGTAGATAAAATTTCTTTCGATCCTGGTAATCCGAAACCGCCATTATCAGAAGATGTGGGTGTTTTTAAGAAAATTTTCAGCGAAAATGAGCACGATAAAAAAAGATCAAAACCATCAGTTTCTCGCTATTCAGACGATAGGAACAAAACCGATGGCGATCTGAATAAAGTATCCGATGCTTCAATCCAGTATCCCTCGGATGATTATGAATCTGCTGATGCGGAGGATTCGGATAGCCAGATTTTAGGCCAGGATTCAAGTTTTCGAAAGGAAAAACATCGGGATGAAACTTTGGAAAAGTCCAATGTCGGTTCAACCAACTATGAAAATGTTCCGGTTGATCGGATCGAAAAACATCGGGATGAAACTTTGGAAAAGTCCAATGTCGGTTCAACCAACTATGAAATTGTTCCGGTTGATCGGATCGAAAAACATCGGGATGGAACTTTGGAAAAATCCAATGTCGGTTCAACCAACTATGA
>JAIRXD010000066.1 GCA_031268545.1 Puniceicoccales bacterium
AAAAAAGTTTACGGCGAGTGGCAAATCGATTTAAATGATAAGTATTTGCCCAGGATAAGGATGAGTGACAGCTACAAAAATATGTTGATCTGCAAGAATCAGCTGGGGCAATCTGACAGGAAATTCTTTTCTCACAATAGTTTAGGTGCTAAATTTTTAATGAATGCACTGAATCGGCGAAGCGATATGTTGATGAAAATTGCGAAGGTTTTGCTCTCTAGGCAGTTGGAATTTTTTGAAGGCTCTAGGTTTCTGAAGCCGTTTATGTTGAAGGAATTATCGCAGGTTATAGGGGTTCATCAGTCCACGGCTAGCCGGGCCATCAAGGCCAAGTACCTACAATCCCCTCGGGGGACGTTTTGCTTAAAACATTTTTTTTCTAAAAAAGTTGGCGGCGAGGACAGTGAATGGTCATCTGCTGGTCTAATGGCCAGAATTCGCCAAATTATTGCCAACGAAAAAAGAGCCAGGCCGATATCCGATGTGGAGATATGTAACATGTTGCGCGCGAATGGGATTGCGCTCACGAGAAGGGCGGTTACAAAATATAGAAACGCGATGAAAATTTTGCCGGCCCGACGTAGGAGATTTTTGTGAAAACAGAATTTTGGACAGAAGTATCTGGAGGTCAATGGCTTGGAGCAGATGTGCCGCCATGGGTCAGTGGCATCTCGAACGATTCTAGAACCATAAAACCAGGGGAGTGTTTTTTGGCTATAGAAGGTGTGCGGGATGGTCATGATTTTGTCGCCGATGCCGAACGTTATGGTGCCGGCTGTGTCATCTTAAGCCGTGCGGTTGAAGGAGTTAGAATAGCGCAATTGCTGGTCCGCGATGTGCTAACTAGCTTCCGTAAAATTGTAAAAGCCCACAGAAATAGCTTCCGCGGTCCGGTCATTGGCTTGACCGGCAGCTATGGGAAAACTTCAACAAAAGATACCATGCATCTACTTTTTGGACCCAAATCGCTGGCCACAGTCGCCAATCTAAATAACACCCTTGGGGTGCCATTGACGCTTAGTAAGTTGAACGAGCACAATGACATAGGTATAATTGAGTGTGGCGTTGATAGGTTCGGAGAGATGGAGGAAATACTGGATGTTTTGAACCCAACTATTGGGATTGTGACCGGCCTGACCCCGGTGCACTCCTCGCAATTTGGTTCCATGGAGAAAATTGCCGAAGAAAAATCGAAAATGTTGATCCATGCGCTGGTTAATAAAGGCCTGGCGATTTTCCCGGAAGAGTGCGTTAACTTCAAGCAATTCAAGGAGATAGAGAGTAAAAGCTGGATCGTAAGTAGTGATAAAAAGGCGGAAAATTATATTACCTACGCTCGCTGGGCTGATGGAGTAGTGGTCCTGTCCAGCGAATTCGGCGAAGAGTTTTATCCGCTGCCGGCCATGAGCGATGGTCAGGTCAGGAATTGTGCCATAAGTATATTCCTGGCTAGAAAGTTAGGAATCGATCATGATGCATTGGTGCCGCGTTTAATGCGCTGGAAGCCATCAAAAATGCGCGGTGAAATCATCAAAAATGGTGAAAAAACCATCTATCTGGATTGCTATAATGCCAACCCCGCTTCTATGATGGATGCCATCTCAAATTTCAAAAAAATGTTTCCAAATCCCTGTCGAACATTCATTATCGGCTGCATGCTCGAGTTGGGAGATGGGTCACGTGAATTGCATAACTCACTGGGCGAAAACCTGTTGCCGGCCAAAAATGATATTGTGTTATTGATAGGAGAGTGGGCTGACCATATAAAACATGGCATCGAAAGGTCCGGTTCCATCTGCGAAAATATCCATGTGTTTGGAGACACAACCAGCGCTGCCAAAACCGTCGGAGCCCTGGCAAGTAACAGTATATTTGTGAAGGGAAGTAGTTTCTATAAGCTCTGTAACCTGTTGCCTGCCATGGGCATAAAGCACTAAATCATTCTACGGTAACAGATTTTGCTAGATTGCGTGGCCGATCTACATCACAGCCTCGCAGCAATGCAATGTGATAGGCAAGCAGTTGTATAGGTATGGTGGCTAAAATCGGCGATGTCGCCAGATGAGAGTTCGGTATTAGGATCAGATCATCTACGTTATCTATCTCTGTCCCACAATGTTCTGATACTATCGCCAGCACCGGTGCACCCCTTGCCTTGACCTCCTGTATATTCGACATGGTTTTTCGGACAATATTGGGTTGGGTTTCAAAAAAACAACAGGGGCAGCGGTCTGAGATCAGCGAAATAGGACCGTGTTTCATCTCCGCCGAAGGATATCCTTCGGCATGGATGTACGATATCTCCTTCAGTTTCAACGCTCCTTCCAGGGCCACTGGAAACATCAACTGCCTGCCCAGAAACAAAAAATCATCATATTCATAATATTTCTTGGCCAACTCCCTTAGGTGGTCTTCCTGCTTTAGCACCTCCTCCACCTGGGCCGGCAACCTCTTTAGTGCCTCGACAAATTCCAGTCCATCGCCAAAACTCATGTCTCGCATCCTGGCAAAATATAACGCAAGCATCGCCACTGCACACACTTGCGCCGTAAAAGCCTTCGTGGAAGCCACACCTATCTCCGGCCCGGAATGTTGATAAATTCCTCCATCACTTTCCCTGGATATGGTAGAGCCAACCACGTTCGTGATTCCTAACACCCTAAAACCCTTGCGCTTAGCTTCTAATAGTGCGGCGAGGGTATCCAGAGTTTCACCGGACTGGCTTATCACAAAGACCAAAGTATTCTTATCCAGCGGCGCATTTCTGTAACGAAATTCTGAGGCATATTCGACCTCAACCGGTATCCTGGCGTACAATTCAATCAGATATTCGGCGATCAGGCTCGCGTGCCAAGATGTCCCGCAGGAACAAAATACGATTCGATCTATTTGTCTAAGTTCATGGGGCGGAAGGGCTAGGCCACCAAACCTGGCCGTGC
>JAIRXD010000063.1 GCA_031268545.1 Puniceicoccales bacterium
AGGGCAGTAAAAATCCTATCCATAACAGCCAGGTATAGCTCATCATGGACTTCTATGACATTGGACAGCAAGCCAAACACCTCGCGAATGATCCTCGCCGTATCCAGAGCTCGTCTGGCACCACTTGCAATCATAAGATCCGGCCGCATTCCAGCAGCAACTAACCTGTGAGCTATGCCATAGGCCTCGTTTATGCCTTCTTCACTCAGCTGACGATTGTAGTCAGACACACTATTATCGGTAATCGCCTGGGCATGGCGTACAATATATAACCGTTTCATATTTGACCCCTTTTTATTTCATAAATCTACTTTATTTTTGTTCCCATGGAATCCCCCATCAATACATAGGTTTCCATTCCATCTTTTGAATTTTCGACGATGTCATCAGAAAATCTAACACTATTATTTTCGAAAATTGTTATAATTGTCGAACCTCCAAAGCTAAAATAGCCTTTCTCCTGCCCAACAAAGTACCTTTCATTCAGATTGAACGATTGATGTATACTTCCCACAAATGTGGCTCCAATTTCAACCATGGCAATCAAACCAATATCCTTTGTGTCCAATATAGTGATTTCTCGCTTATTTTGAAAAAAAATCTTTAGGAAATTTTTGGTGACGATCGGATTTACGGAAAAATAACTGCCATTTATTCTATGGTATCGCGTTGGTATACAATTACATGGAAAATGAAACCTGTGGTAATCCACCGGGCTGAGCCTGGAGATCACAATCATTCCATCCCTAAAATGATCATATAACTGCTTGTCCAAGAGCAGTGAATATATGTCAAATTTTTGACCCTTTGCAAAAAACTGTGGCAGGGCATTACTGTTTTGGATTACCAAATGCCTTCCATCGCAAGAAGATATAATATGCCCATCTTCGGTGACAATGGGCCGGGCACTTTTCTTCAGCTTTCGAGAAAAAAAATCATCAAATGAAGCAAAGTCATTGATATCATTTTCGAAGGAGGTGGTACCTATGTCATATTTTTCCAGGAACTGTACTATTCTGCGTTTGGACCTACTAGATCGCATATATATTCCAAAGATTGCCGAGGCAATTTTTCTTTTCACGAGAAGGTTGAGTGTAAGTTCTCCAACCGGATTGTAATAGAGCCACTTAAGGTATGACTCTCCGCATACAGACTCGATTTCCACCGATTTTGTATAACGATTAAAAACTGAAACACCATAAGCCATCCGTTCTTTAGGAAAAGAAATCATAACCAAATTGGAAGAAAAATTTATCACCCGAACTAATAATTGGAAATCACCTGAAGTAATAACTGGAAAAATCAAAGAGAAAATTCATTGACTGGCATAATGGCTATAAAAATTATAAAGCATCTCTTATATCAATATCAAATAGTATAAATTTGGGTACTTCATTTATTGTAACCCCATGGGTTATTCCCATTTATTAATCCAATGATAAACGACATTGTAAATCATGGCGATTGGCAAGAAATTCTTGTGGAATCCGATTCGGCTGGTAAAAGGGTGGATCTGTTCCTATCAGAGTATCTAGAAGATATGTCGAGGACTCATATTCAATATTTTTTCACAATCAATGGCGTATTTGTTAATGATCAACCGGTTAAGAAGAATTTTTTATTAAAATCTGGAAATGTGGTAAAATTTCTAGAGATAAAGCCGATGGCGACGAATCTAAAGCCAACGATCGCACCAATCGATATAATTTTCGAAGATGAATCAATAATAGTTATAAATAAAAGCCCGGGCATCACCGTTCATGCGGGCAATGGCACCCGGGAACCAACCTTGGTCGAGGTGATACTATCCCATTGTGCCCTGAGTCCATTGGGCGGTGAACTCAGGCCAGGAGTTGTACATAGACTGGATAAAGAAACCTCAGGAGTAATAGTTTTTGCCAAGACAGATAAAGCCTATCTATCTCTCATAGAACAATTTTCTCGGCACAGGATCGGGAAAAAATATGGCTGTATCGTCTATGGGAATTTTATCATTAAAACTGGTATAATAAGCGAACCCACCGGACGAAGCAAAACCACCCGGACTCGTATGTGTATTACTTCTCGGGGCCGAAAAGCCACGACTCTATGGAATCTATGTAATAACTTTAAATCCACAGCCCTTCTGAGCATTACCCCCATCACCGGCCGGACACACCAAATTCGCGTACATTTAAGTCACATTGGCCATCCAATTCTTGGTGATCGGACCTATGGCCTGGAGCCTAAATCAAATTCTATTGAATGTGAGCGAGTTATGCTGCATGCTATGAATTTGGAGCTAATCCACCCAGTTAGCCATGAAAAGATGATTTTCTTTTCGGATTTTCCTGATGACTTTACTGACCTAATGGATAGATTGACAAAAGATGCCAATGAAAAACATATTTGATCGGGCAAATTTTGTGGAAAAAACTCTCAGCAAAATCTATCCAGAGATCCATAGCCCATTGCAATTTAGTGATCCCTTCCGATTATTAATTGCCGTGATATTATCGGCTCAATGCACCGATGGTCGGGTTAACCAGGTAACTAAGGAACTATTCCCCAGGGCATCAACTCCCGAGGATATTTCAAAAATGTCTATCAATGAATTGGAATCTATAATAAGGCCCTGTGGATTATTCAGGAACAAGGCAAAGGCCATAAAACTCTTGGGAGAAATGCTGATTTCCAGGTTTAATGGCAAAGTACCAAACTCATTGGAAGAACTCAAAAGTTTACCCGGAGTAGGGCATAAAACCGCTTCGGTGGTATATTCCCAGGCCTTTGGTGGCTATGCCTTTCCGGTGGACACTCATATCCATAGACTGGCCCAACGGTGGGGGTTGAGCAGCGGCAAGAATGTGGCTCAAACCGAAGCCGATCTCCGTAGTCTATTTGATAAAACCCAATGGCATGATATGCATATTCGCATGATTCTATTCGGTCGAGAATTTTGTAAAGCCAGAGGCCATGATGTGGTCAAATGCCAGATTTGCAGTAAATTTAGGGAAATAATAATCACCCATTAAATTCTTGAAATAATCGGCATCCACAGCTATGGCGATTTCATGAATAAAGAAGAAAACCTATAGGTCCAGGATATTATCACTAAAATGGTTAGATCCGCAATAACCCCATTCCATTCGTTTATTGCCAAGAGGCTGAGGGAAAAATGGTAGCAAAGATCGGTTGCTCCAAAGATGGAGTGGATAAACTATAAAAATGGCTGATGTGAATATAACCGACTCCAATGCTCTGGGCCATGGATGAAATAAAATCAAAATTATGTGAATAAATAACATCTCCAGTGCTATGGGTGGATTGCATGAGAACTGCTCTGGCATCCGATATCTCAAAATTTTACCAATGCGAGTCGGGGAAGATCCTCGTCAATCTTGCCAAGCGAATTGATAAAAAAGTTGTGGTCAAATAGATTGGCAAATTTTCTGATTTAATACTCAATAGAGCCACATTGACTATCGGTGAACTGATTAGAGCCGACACTCCCTGTGAGAATG
>JAIRXD010000068.1 GCA_031268545.1 Puniceicoccales bacterium
CCCAATTCGGTTCGGACCTGGACCAATATACCCAGCAACAACTAGATCGGGGTTCGAGGATAGTGGAATTATTTAAGCAGCCAGCATCGATGCCCCGGAGCATCGGCGAACAAATCCTTATTCTCTGGACCATAAATCACGGCTTCTTCGATGACATCCCACTGAAAAACGTACTCGAAGCCTCGACCCAAATGCTAAACCATTGCCAAACCACATCGGCAGATGTGCTAGATCTGATCATTTCTAAAAAGGAACTGACCGATGAACTGAACCACCGGCTGGAAAAAGCTATCTCCTCCTGGAAACAGACCATTACCCAGGCCCCATCAAGCTAATTTTATCATTGCGAAAAATTTTTCCATTATTATAATTCATTCTGTTATGAGTGTAGGTGGGGCTAATAATAATAATTTTAATTACAGCAACCTTTCCTGGGGCGATAAGAGACAAATATTGGCTGATGCAAAGGTAGGTAATTGCTTCACTAGGTTATTTCTATCGACAAAACTAGGCGCAGGCCGCAGTGGCCTTAAGGCTGCCATGGGAGCTAGTACAACAATAAATACTGGGGGAAAGCTAAATCAGCGCACAGCATCACGTGCCGAAAATATTATTAATAAACAACTAGCAACAGGTAATAAAGAAGTTCAGAAGGCAATTGTAGATTTAAGAAATACATCCATCGATAGCGGCGAACAACTTACAGATACGAGTAAATCGAAGTTAAATTTCCTAAGTGATGACACGGTAAATCTTATCGCCCAAAAGTCCGCACAATTGAAAGGCAGAAGACCAATATAATTGACAGTGAAATAAACTTACATCACAAATAATGGATAACTTGACGCATTGTAGAAATTATATAATCTCAAAAATATGGATAGCTAGGCACCAAAATCAGCAATACTCAGGGAACATTGACTTATTCCGACACTGGCATCTAGGCCATGGGTCTGTAAACCGATGGGGTAGGGAACAGCCCACGGCTTTGGCCGGTGTACCATAGATATTTATTCCTAAAAAAGAAGCAGCTGATTAGCTGACTCATAGGCTGAGTTCTTTGGTTTCTTCGGAGAAACAGGTTTTTTTCCCAAATTTATTGGATTTTCCGGATTTATCGAACTATTGTTATTATTAAGACTTTTCATATCATTTAGGTTGTTATAATTTCCATCAGACCATATCTTACCATGGCCGGTCAAATTATAACAAACTTTCTAGGCTAAACAAGCGACTGGTACCCATGGGATCAAAGGTTTGAAGCCGGCTCATCAAATTGCCCAAAAAAAATCGACCAAAATTCTTTAGACCAACCAGTTAGGGACTGTAAACCCGGGCCTCAAAAAACGATGAGCCATCCATCGAAGCTCTGACGAAAAATAAACCGGAACAAATAATCAAATCTCACTGGCAATAATAAATAGATCGGAATATAAAAAGTATCCCCCATGGCTTTCCGGACTCGAATCAAACAGTCTCCCAAAACAACTTCCTAAAACTGCCCATTAGAGTAACGCCCTAGAATAGCCACCTAGTAATAATAGCCACCTAGGCTAGCTGGTATTTTATAATAACAGAAATAAAATCAACTGGTGGAGCCGATCGGGTTCGAACCGACGACCTCCACAATGCCATTGTGGCGCTCTTCCAACTGAGCTACGACCCCATTGTGGCACACCCCGCAGGAGTCGAACCTGCAACCTTCTGATCCGTAGTCAGATGCTCTATCCAATTGAGCTAGGGGTGCAACCAGTTCTACCAGGCTGCAACAGCCAACGTTTTTGCAAGGCAAAATTTAAAATTTTATACAAACCCAGATATTTTGCACTGCTATACTTCGCCAAAATTTCGAAGCTTCCAACATCTTCCCAGCCAAAATCCCCAACCATCACCGAAAGGGTTTTCAATTTTTCCAGTATTACCCGATCAAAGGATGCCCCTTTGGAAAGCCCATAGGCACGGTTATCACCGTCGATATATTTTGCCACATCCTCGTATATATTCTGGGCATATAACCGAAATGCCTCTTGGATAAAACCCGTAGTTGATATAACCATCCCGGTATTCCAGAGATATTTATCAGATTGCACATAGCTTTTGGCGGTCATTCGATCTGGCTTTTCCACAAATCTATCCACGCTGAATATTTTTTTATCTCGGTCCATGGCACTGCCAATTCTGATATAGCCGTACTGGGTGGATATATTCCAGGGGGACACACCGATAACGGTCATTTTATTGCCAGCCGAAACAAAAGCCATTGCAGAAACCAATGCATCAACGAAGCTATTCTTCGCATCTATCACCGAATCCGATGGCATAAATATTATTGGCCTGGAGCCAAATCGATGGTACAAAACCTCATTGGACAGGCAAATGGCAGTGGCGGTATTTTTCACAAATGGTTCGGCTATTATATTGGCCTTGGGCAACATCGGGATCGCTTTCTGGATATTGGCGCAATTTGATTGACTGGTGGAAACGAATATATTGGCAGCATCACCTAGTAAAAGTCCTCGACGAAAGGCCAATTCTATCAACGAAATGCCGCCTATTTTTAGTAAATATTTCGGTCTTTCAGGAGTACTTAACGGCCATAGGCGTTCACCAACTCCACCGGCTAGAATAACAACGAGCGCATCCATAGATCACCTAGCCGGGAATTATATCTCTAAAAAATGAACTGGCAGTAAAAATATAAACAAAATTATGTATTTTTTGTTGGACAAATCGATAAAAATACCCAGGTAATTATTGACATAATGAAATTCAAATTAATTTGTTTATCTTTTTTTTGTATATTTGTTTCCCAGCTAATGTCATTTGGGGAAACGTTAAGTGCCACAAATGAGGCCAGTAACCTAACGGTGGTGGATGATAAAAAGGCAGTTAAGCCAGCTTTATCCGATGCCGAGAAGGATAAATTGATCAGTGCCTATGGTTGGTTTATAGCAAAGCAGCTAGCATTGCAATCTTTAGGATTCACCAGCAAAGAGTTAGATACGTTTTATGCCGGCCTGAAGTTGGGTTGCGATGGTGGTGCACCGATGTTGAAAACTTCTGCAGAAATGCAGGCAATGGGAGATTTCCTGAGTGCAAAAACAGCAGATAATGCGGATGCTGTGGCAAAAAAAACCGAGGAAGAATTCCTTAAAAATAAAAAAGAAGCCGAAGCCTATATAGCTAACATTGATAAGCTACCAGGTATATGCAAGACCGAAAGTGGCTTGAGGTACAAGATCATATCGAAAGGCGATGAGAAAACACATCCGGATGATTTTTCCAAAGTAACCATAGAATATGAAGGAAAATTAATCGATGGTACAGTTTTTGATAGTAACAGCACGAGCGATACAAAACCAGAGATAGAGATTAGTTATACCATTAAAGGGTTTAAAGAGGGGCTCAAACTTATTGGTAAAGGCGGCGAAATAGAATTATATATATTGCCAGAGCTTGGATATATGAATAGCCCAGTGGCTTTAATTCCACTAGGATCTCTATTGATATTTAAGATAAAATTATTGGATGTTTCTAAATCAATGGAATATTCAGATAACTTAGAAAACATGCTTATGAATTTTATTGAAAACGAAAATAAGGAAAATGACAATGGAGTAAGTCCATTGGAAAAAGAAAATAAGGAAATTGTTCAGGATACAAAAAGTAACCTAGAGTAATTTCAGTTTACAATCAAGGTCTTGCCAGATCGTAATGCCTAGGTTTTCCGGTCTGGCTGCTTTGTCTGCTCCAAATACTGGGAGAATTTTTTCAAAAAATTGTTGATCCATGAAAGGGTAGGATTTCATCACATTATAGATTTGTTTTCTTCTGTAATTAAACAGATATCTGATCAAGGCTTTGGTTTTTTGATGAAACACATAGGGGCATTCTTTTTTTCGCAAAACCAGCAATGCCGAAGCTATTTTTGGCTCTGGATAAAAGCATTTCCCAGATACCTGGTGGACGCATTCAACCCGATATGCCGAATTTAGGAATATGGATATCGCACCAAAATTTTTACAACCATGCGACGATGTAAATCTCCTAACTGTTTCCAGCTGAAGCATTAACACCATCATTTCCGGTAATACTTCGCGTTCCAAAATGCCGTCGAGCCATGGGGTCGAAATTGCATAGGGGAGGTTGGAAACGATTTTATAGGATAGAACATCTTCGGGCAACCCAGCTACCGGGAATTCCAATGCATCGCCATGGATTAAGAAAAATGATTTATTGTTCGAAAATTTTCCACTCAGAAATGAATATAGTGCCCTATCATATTCCACGGCAAAGACTTTTGCTCCAGCACCCACCAGGCCAATGGTTAATGCACCGAGGCCCGGACCAATTTCTACCACACTATCATCGGTTCGAATCTCGGCAAGCTCGACGGATCTTTTCACAATATTCGGATCTATCAAAAAATTTTGCCCTAGCCTTCTATTCGGAGCACAACCAAGATCTTTTAAAGCAGATAGGGTGGACCTGATGCCAATCATTTAAAATGCACACAACCTCTTAAGGTCTATGAGAGAGTCACTTATGTTACCCTTAGCCAAACAGGATATGTCGCTGCCCTCGGCAGAATTTGAACCATCGAAATCGTCGGCAGGCAATTTAAAAATGAATTTATCGCCGGCAGGCTCATATAAAGAGCCATATACCTTAAAATCAGAATTTTTATTGAGGGTTATATCGGACAGTCGGGTCTTCTCGACCGAAGCGGAAGACCTTACCGGGCAGGGGAAATTTATACTGTGCAATTCAACCACTTCCTTACCAACGAGTTTCATTGCAATTTCAACGGCTATGTCCGCAGAAATTTTTATGGATTTCATAAGTTCATCATGACTGAGGTAATCAATTCTATGTTGAAGGTAACGCTCATTCTGATCCGGAAGCCCTTGGGACAGAGCCATAGATGTAATACCCCAGCAAAACCCCTCTATGGCTCCACCGACAGTTCCGGAGCTAAGTATAATTGGAATGGTTATATTTAGGCCCCAGTTGATGCCAGAAACAACTAAATTTGGTTTATCGGGCAAAAGATTCCCCAGTGCCAGATTCACACAATCACTAGGCGTACCACCTATAGCCCATGCGCGGCAACCACTTAGATCAATTTCATCACAGGAAAGATCTTTTCTTAAACCGATGGAACGACCAACGCCACTCTGTTCCTCCCGAGGAGCAGCGACAAAAACATCCCAATCATTAGAAACAAAACTACAAACCAACGCCCTCAATGCTGCAGAATTGATTCCATCATCGTTAGTAATCAACACACTAGCCACTCTCCGAATGGTATATATCACTGGCTGAATTGCAATAAAAAACGCGGCCAAAACAAAAACTACAGCATCGCCGGAGATAATAAAAACGTTGTTATTCCGGCAATAATCGACTCCAATGACATGCAGGCAAGAATTATTCCCGTGGATCTTTCAACAATTCCAAGTATCTTCGGTGTTAACAACTTAGCGAATTTACAAGAAACAACAAAGGTCAGATAAGATAGAAACATAACCAATGTCAGGGCTAGGAAAAAATCAATCGTATCAAAAAAAGTATTACATACGGCAGATTTTTTAACCAAAGTTGCAGTAATTGTCCCGGGCCCGGTAAGCAATGGAGTCCCAATGGGAGTTATGGCGATATTATTGGCAGATTGTTGGGCCGGTTGTGTTTGCGAACCTTCATCTTTCTGCTCTTCTTTTTTAAGAACCATGCCAGCTGAAATCGTCAACAAATACAAACCGCCACCAACCTGAAACGCTTCGGTAGATATCCTGAATATATTCACCATTATAAAATTACCGGCGATGGCAAATATCATCAACAGCACTCCGGCAACCGTACAAGCCTGTCGAGAGATACGAATTCTCTCCTCCAGAGTCGCAGTAGGAGTCATGCCGATCATAATAGCAGCCCCAATAATCGGAGTTAATATGGTATAAATACTGACCGTCGTTCCTGTAAATAAATCAAAATTCACTTCGATATGACAAAATATGCTGGCCAAACCAATGTCAACACAATAATTAGATAATTTTTGACATGGCACCGCGGTTTATTTTTGAATTATGCCTAACATCAACCGGAAATGATCTGTAGAAGAAAAATTTTTTAATCGCTTTGGTCTTGGGATATTTATCAGCTATAGAACACAGCTCCGTGGAAAATTTTCGCCTTTGCCAAAAAAATTTCGGAAAAAATCCACGTTTTGGAAGAATTGCAATGGCCGGCCGAATGATTGTGGAATTTCTATACTTTATTAGCGCAACTCTTTCCACAGCAGCATGTTGCATAAATAGAGCTTCTATACACTCTGGGTAATAAATTTCATCACCGACCTCTATACGCTCAGATTTTCTACCACAAAACCATAGCCGGCCTCTCTGGTCAAAAAAACCCAAATCACCGGTCC
>JAIRXD010000007.1 GCA_031268545.1 Puniceicoccales bacterium
TGGGCAGATTGTCGCTGGGAGATATGAGAGTTGATTGTCTAAGGGTTTTATCTGTTTCCTCAAAGAGTTTTATTTTTTCGACGATGTCCTTAGTCAATTCGACGATGCCGTTGATGAAGGATTCGCGATCCAGTTTTCCCTGTTCCATTTGGCGCAGCTTATATTCCCATTCTCCGGTCAGAGCTGGGCTTGATAAGACGCTGATATTGAAGGCATCCAGGAAGGCAAATAGGTCTTCGGCCTTGGGTGTAGGGATCAAATCCCGTTTGTTTCTTTCGATATATTTCAGGGAAATCAGGTGGTCTATTGTCTGGGCTCGGGTGGCTGGTGTCCCCAGGCCACGCTCCTTCATAGCCTCAGCAAGTTCTTCATCATCAACCATTTTACCAGCGCCTTCCATCATTGCCAGAAGAGTTGCTTCGGTGTATCTGGCTGGCGGTCTGGTCGCATCCTTTACGAGATTTACTTCCAACACATTTGCCTTGGCCGGTTTTCCATCCTGTTCTGATATAGCTGGTATCGTTTCACTTTCCGGACCAGCAGCAACCTTACCATAGACGGCAAGCCAGCCGGGATTCACCAAAACTTTCCCTTCGGTGAAAAATTCATGATTACCCACCATGGATATTCTAGTCGTAACGTCAAATTCGGCTGACGGAAAAAAGATTGCGATAAACCTACGGACTATCATCGAATAAATTTTTGTTTCTTCTTCCGAGAGAGAAGCTGGTTGCTTCATCGTTGGAATTATCGCGAAGTGATCGCTGATCTGTTTGTTATTAAATATTTTTTTATTTGTAGGATCAACCCAATTATTTTCTATGGCCATGTCTGCGAACTCCTTAAATTCCTGATGGATGGAGCCTAAAATATTGAGACAAGTTGGGCCATAGTCCTCGGGTAATGCATTTGAATCGGTTCTGGGATAGGTAATGCATTTGTGCCTTTCATAGAGAGATTGGGCCAGGTTTAGAGTCATACCGGCGGGCATAGCATAGCGTGTATTTGCCTCCCGCTGCAATGTGGTTAGATCATAGAGCCGAGGAGCATTTTGTTTTGTATGTTTCTTTTTTTCTGAAACGATGGCTAGCTGGCTGGCCTTGACCTCGTTGACTATTTGAATTGCTTCTTCTTCGGACCATAGTCGGTCCAACCGGTCATGCTGATCATTTTTTTGTACATTTGGTTTATTGAATGTGCCTGGGTATACACCGTTTGTAAGGCCAAAATTTCCGATAATTTGCCAATAGTCTCGTGGTACAAAATTTATTATTTCTTTTTCCCGGGTACAGATCATCGACAGGGTTGGAGTTTGGACTCGGCCAACGGTGGCCGCGTTACCGGTTCTTGCCCGGAACATTTTGGTCGTAACCGCCCTTGTCCCATTTATACCAATCAGCCAATCGGCCTCGGACCGACATTTGGCCGCATACTGGAGGTTCTTCATCTCCTCTTCCTCGCGCAGATGTAAAAATCCATCTCGAATTGCTTCGATGGTCATCGACGATAACCAAAGACGTTTTATGTTTTTTTTACAACCGGCCAATTCATATATATAGGTGAAAATGAGTTCGCCTTCCCGACCAGCATCACAGGCGTTTATAACCACGTCGATATCCTTACGTGCCATTAATTTTTTGAGCTCACTGAACTTTTTCTTTGTCTGTTCTATGGGTTTTTTTTCGAATTTTTTTGGCAATATGGGTAGGGTATCCAGTGTCCACTTTTTTAGGTTTAAATCCATATCTTCGGGCATGAAAAGCTCAACCAAATGGCCGATAGCTGAACTGACCACATAGTCATCATTTTCATAAAATTCATCACGTTTTTCGAATTTTCCCAGAACATTTACGATGTCCCGAGCAACGCTCGGCTTTTCTGCTATAACCAATTTCTTCATAACCAACCTAATACATTATAATTAACTGCATACCCATCGACCTAGAGACAGCAACGGCATGGTTAGGATAATTCAATAAATTTCAAGAAAGTATTTTTTATTCAGCTGCGATGATGCTTGAAATTTGTAGAAAATTTATTCGCATAGTATTCATAGATGCAGCTGGAAATCCAGCCGGTAATATACCCCAGTATCATGCCGCCTAGGGATATGGTGGAGAAACAGCGAAAGGCCAGTTCACCACCATGCATCATATCGCTCAGGCTATTGGTCGATAGACTAAGTTTGCTGTAGCTCTGCTCGATGGATTTAATATGTTCGGTCCCAAATAGATTTGTTATAAAATATCCAACCTTGTAATCTAGCCACCAGAGAAAAGGTACGGTAAATGGGGTGGATACAAACTGCAGGGCAACAAGAATCATGATATTTGCCCGGAATAGCAGCGCCATAATGCAGGCGATGGGAATTTGCCCTCCCATTACCGGAAGCATGGTTAATACCCAGCCGGCATAGAGAGCTGGTACAGCTTCGGTGGTTCGGAATGACCACAGATAGGCCCGTTTTCTGGCTGAATCGGCAAATCTTCCTAGGATCGGATATTTATGTATGGTTGCCTTTCGGGGCATATACTTGAATATCTTTTTGATCCATCGAATACGATTTAGCCGATTTTTTTTGAGATTATCATCTTTGGTCATGGAGCTAACTAAATGGGAAGCCAAATTGTTAACAATAAGAAATATGTAACCATATGGTGTTGGTTGAAGAAACAGCTCTTGACAAAACCACGCTAAACTTCAGATTTCAGACATTG
>JAIRXD010000040.1 GCA_031268545.1 Puniceicoccales bacterium
CAGAACAATTTTTCGGCTGGAAACCTGCCAGGTCTTGGAATTGGAGCGGCAGTGTAGTAAAAATGAAAAATATAGGGCTCATATAATTCAAATGCTTAATGATAAAGAATTTGTGGAACATGTGGCTCGCCAAAAAGTAGGATATATAAAAAATGACGAAATATTATTTCGTTTCGATTGATTCCAAATTGCAGTTTATATGAAAATTATTGAGCGTGAATTGCTTGAGAGGTTTAAGCACTATAGACAAGCCCATGTCTTTAGGTTTATCTCCGAGCTTGATGAGCTGGCCAAGACTGAATTTTTGCGCCAGGCTGATGCTATAAATTTGCAGAAATTATCAGATAAAATCAGAGCATTGGTGCCGGTCAACAAAAAATATATTGGCCTTAAGTTAGAAGATATTTCAAGCCAGGTTAATTTTATCGGGTTGCCTAACAATGAAAGTGACGAAAGGAGATGGGAAGAGGCCTATCGCATAGGAGAGGATGCACTGCGTGATGGTAGGGTGGCCATTTTAACTGCTGCCGGTGGTCAAGGTACGCGACTGGGCTATAAAGAATCCAAGGGTATATTGGCTGTTACTCCGGTCAAAAAAAAGACCTTATTTCAAGTTTTGGCCGAAAAAATTCGCTTTGCAGAAATAAAATATGGCCAAAAATTTCACTGGTTTCTGATGACTAGTGCCAGAAATCATGAAGAAATAGTAGAATTTTTTGATCAAAATGAATTATTTGGATTGGAGCATGTGCATTTTTTTAGCCAAGGAATTCTGCCAGCGATTGATTTTTCCGGAAAGATAATGCTGGAGAATAAACATAAAATAGCGATGTATCCCGATGGCCATGGTGGTATATTTAATGCCTTTGTATCCAGTGGATTATTTGAAATTTTAGAGAGAAGTAACATTGATATTATAAGTTATTTTCAGGTGGATAATCCATTGGTGAGATGCCTGGATCCTCACTTTATCGGCTTTCATATAAAGCAACGGTCGGAAATGTCCTGTCGCATGGTTATAAAGGCCTATCCCGAAGAGAAGGTTGGTATTTTCTGCACAATGTATGGGAAAACTGCTGTCGTCGAGTACAGTGATTTGATTGCAGATTTCATCTATGAGAAAGATACCGGTGGACATTTAAAGTTCAGAGTTGGTAATGCGGCCATACATCTTTTGGCCAGGGATTTTATAAAATCAATAGGTGATGATAATGCCATTCGAGAGCTTCCGGTCCATGCAGCCAGGAAAAGAATTCCCACCATCGATGCCCATGGCAACCCCATTGAGCCGGAATCTGCCAATGGAGTTAAATTTGAAACCTTTGTTTTTGATGCACTACAGTTTGCTGAAAACAGCCTTGTTTTGGAAGTGGATCGACGTGAAAATTTCAGTCCAATAAAGAACCTGCAGGGCATAGATTCTCCCTTTACCTGTAGGCAAGATCAGCTTAGATTGTTCACTCGATGGCTATTATCCGCCGGGGCAGAGATTCCGGTTGATGCCAGCGGGTTACCGCCGTTTGATATAGAAATTTCACCATTGTTTGCCGAAAATAAAAGGGATTTTTTGTTAAAATGGAATGCGCTTAAGTCCAAGCCGGCCATTTGCTCCGGAAGCTATATATCATGATCTTCTCGGTTATTTTTAGAAAATCTATATTCCGTCCCTTCCCATAGGCGCTTTATATTTGATTTGTGTTTTAGGATTGCGATTACCATTAATACGATGCAGAAAATTATTGCTTTATTGCTATATCCAAAGAGATAGGATGTCAGCGGCAGGCTTACTACGAAAGATATAGAAGCCAGAGATACAAACCTTGTGGCTTTGAATATTACCAACCATGTTAGGATGCCGATGCCAAAACATCCTGGCATTATGGCAAGTAACCCTCCCATGGTCGTCGCTATGCCTTTCCCGCCACGGAACTTCAAAAATATGGAAAAATTATGGCCGAGGATCAGTCCGCCAATTAGTACCAGATTTAGGTTTGTTGTAAAATCCTTATATTTTGATAAAAATACATACTGGACCAGAGCCGTAGGAATAAATCCTTTTAAAAAATCTAGGATGAATACCGTATTTCCGGCCCATTTGCCGACGGACCTTCTCACATTGGTTGCCCCGGGATTGCCACTGTTGACCTTTAGGATATTGACACCATTCATCCTAGAGATAATAACGGCAAAAGGTATCGATCCAATGACGTATCCACAGAGTAGGGTGCCGGCAATGAGATAATTTTGAGCCGATATTTCCATCGATAGATAAGTCATCTAACTGTTAAATATAAAATTATTACAGTGAAATTGTCGATCAAAAAATTAATTCTCCGATCACATGGGTTTGTTCGTTTTTCACGACTTTTACCCGTCTGATCTGATTGGTTATATTCTCTGGGCAATCAGTGAGTACCTTTATGTAATTTTCTGTGTAGCCAGGGAACTTTCCATTCTGTCTATCTTCGAACAAAACATCGACAATTTGGCCTATATTACTGTTATAAAATTCGCTTTTCTTTTCCCGACTTATTTGTCTAAGGAATTTGCTTCGTCCTAATTTTTCCTGTTCTGATACAAAGGATTGGCTTATTGCTGCCGGAGTACCAGGCCTTGGAGAAAAGGTAAATACATGGGCATATTGGATCGGTGAAGTTTTCAAAAATTCTACCGATTCGAGAAAATTTTTTTCTGATTCTCCCGGGAAGCCAACCATGATATCTGTACCTAGGCCAATCCCGGGGATGAATTTGGATATTTTCTCTGTATAGGAATAAAATTCTTCGAAAGAGTAGCGTCGCTTCATTGCGGAGAGGATGGGATTTGCTGCTGATTGGATTGGAATATGTAGATAGGCGGCTAGTTTATGATTTTTATCGGCCATTTTTTCAAGAATTTTATCATCGATGGTTTTAAATTCTATACTGCTGATTCGGATTCTTACGATGCCATCGATGGTATCCAAGGCATTGATTACATCCAAAAGTTTTCGCCCATGATTTTCGTAGGTGCCTATATTGACACCGGTTATAATTATTTCCTTCAGGCCGATGGCCGCGTGGGCTTTGGCATCCTCCAAAATGTTTTCAAAATCTCGGCTCTGGGGACTACCCCGGGTAAAAGGGATGATGCAGTAGGAGCAGAAGAAATTACATCCATTTTGTATCTTTAGATTATATCTTTTGTTATAGCTGGCCCGGGGGATTTTTTGCGAAAAATACCCAACTGGTTCCGGATTAGGATCTTCTAGAACTACAGGCAGTTTTGTTTTAGGTTTAAAAATTATTTCCAGGGCCAGGGCAGCAATGGAATTTTTATTGGAATTGCTGACAATCAAATCGATGCCATTCATTTTGGATAGAATTTTTTTGCCGAGAATTGAATAGCATCCGGTTACAATCACATGGGCTCTGGGGAATTTCAAAACCAAAGATCTCAGGGTTTGGGTACATTTCGAAATAGCCTGATTCGTAACAGCGCAGGTGTTGATGATCAGCAGATCAATATCCGGTGCTAGTTGCCTGGAGACTTGTATTCCAAGTTCTTCCAATTGTTCCCCAAGGGTTACAATTTCCGATTGATTCAACCTGCATCCAAACGATAACAAACAAGCTTTCTTAGGCATCCTCTTTGATGTATATTGACCAATGCTTTTGGTTTCAATATAAATATGTAGATTGGCCATGGCCGTGGATTGACCTGTGGGTTCATTTTAAAGATTTTTTATAATCTCTATGAGTACTTTGGGCCAGATTTTCAGAATTTTGGTTTAGAAAAATTAACAACAGGGGCGTGGATTTATCTATGCCCTTTGCTGGTTTTCCAAATGGTATTCAGCGATTTTCCATGGATGATTATATTTATTATTTTTTTACCATGACTGTAACTAGTTTAAGCTAAGATAGTTAGGGTTTTTTGGCTTAGATACTCATTCTTTTGTCAAAATTATTCTGTCAACATGGCGAAATATTTTTATAATACCTATACTATGGTTTGTAAAAAATATGTAAAATCGCTAGCCCTGTGGATATTGTATAGCTTAACTCTTTCTGTCCAAGGAGGAAGAGTAAATGGAGGTCCTGCTAGTGGAAGTAGCAGTGATAATGCAATGATTTTACCCGCAATGGCAGATGAAAATGGGTCATTTTGGTGGCTAAATTTGGATGAATCGGAACTTAATAAAATGTTGCGTAAGTTACATCTTGATAAAGATCAATTTAATCAATTGATGAGCCGTTTAAGTTTGATGCCTCTGAATCCATGGTCAGAGCAAGATCGGTTTTTATCATTGATTAACCAGCTGAAAGGTAAGAAGTGCAGCCCGCTACTATTTCAGCATTTCATGGCATTGCTGGAGCTGTTTAAGGAACCACAGCTGCCTAAATTTCAGTATGACGAATTACTTGAATGGCTGCTTTCAGATGGATTTTATCTATGTTCGCTGTTGGAACTGAAGGGATCAAATAGACCAATTCAACTAACTCAAGAAAAGGTGTATAGTTTGTATAAAGCTTTTAAACACGTCAATATGCTCGAGATGCATATTAATATATTATGTTATGAATTTGATAATCTTACCCAGGAGCTTGAGCGGCACAAAAATGAAATTAAGCAGTTCAAAGCTAAGAGTGCTAATATAATTGAATGCCTAAAAGAGAGGACTAAGCGCCAAAAGGAGATAATTGATCGCAAAAATGAAATTGATCAGCGCAAAAAGAAAATTATGCAGCGCCGAGATGAAATTTGGCAGCGCCGAGATGAAATTAAACAAAAGCTTCAATTAACCAAAGAGCAAGTGCAATCCCTGAGTAATTATGGACAGCTCCAGGATCTCTATATAGATACTGAAGATAAACAGCTCGCTCAGGAATATAATGAACTCAAGCAGATATTTGACACGCTCGTTCAGGAGTATGATAAACTAAATCGGGAATATGAACAGCTTTATTATGAGATGGAAGAGGCCAAGCAGGCGTCTGCAGCGGATAAGAGTGCGCTTGAACAGGCCATGCAGGAGTTGTGCAATCACAATCAGAAAATAAATGAGATTAATCATAGAATGGATGATATTGAGCAGGTGATAGAAGATCTTGAGATGCGCTCAGAAGAGCTTAGGGGTGAAATGCAAGCCCTTTTGTAATTTTTTTAACCGAGGCATTGACATTATAATATCTAGAAAAAAAGATAATTTAGAAAAATTAATAACAGGGGCATGGATTTATCTATGCCCTTCGATGGTGCAAAAAAATCGATGGTTCGGTTTCGCGCCTTGTTTCGGAAAATTTATACTGGCCAGGATTTTTAATAGCACTTTATGGCTTGAGTAATTTAATCGACATTGATAATAAATTGCTGATTTGGAACCTTGTGAAAATATAAGTGCTGTACTTGAGCGTTTCCTTTTTAGGAACGAAGAATCGTTTTTTTCGATTGTGGAACTGACTAGTCTGGCAAATAAAAAGACGTTTATGGCCAGGGGAAATTTACCTGGGATTAACTGTGGCGAAACTTTGGTGCTCACTGGTTATTGGGATGAACATTTCAAATATGGCCGACAATTTTTGATTCAATCATTCCAGTCGTCGCTGCCAGCGGATGTCAAGGGTATACGTAAGTATCTGGGCAGTGGTCT
>JAIRXD010000044.1 GCA_031268545.1 Puniceicoccales bacterium
TAGAACAATAATCCAGATTCTATAGTTGACTCAAGGAATAGATCGGATTCATTTATTTTAATCGAGATAATTTCCGCTTTGGGAATTTTGGTTTTAATTATAGGCTTCGGAGCCAAGCTATTGCGTCCAGACAATGGGACTAAATCTCTGGATATTGCCGAGCGAATTTTTTTCGATGCCATCAGTTATGCCAAATTTCGCGCCCTATATCATCGCTCCAAGGTTCGGATCATGATTGACGTGTCCGATAATTCCGAGTATTCTCATAGGAGGATCATAATCGCCGTCCAGAGTACCAATGGCGGAACCGGATCGTTTCTGAAGAAATCGAAGGAAATTCTGCTACCAAGGCCTGTGTTTTTCATTCCCCAAAACTCGATTAAAAATATTCTGGGCCAATCATCGGATGATAAATATTTCTGGGACAATTGTTTATTCAGTGATGACGGGAAACCTTTGACCGTGGCCTTTCGGGATATCGATGCCATTGGAAAGCCGGTGGAATTCTCTTTGGTTAGGCCAATAATCTATGCTCTCGGCATCGGGTCTTGCAATGTCAATGCTTTTAACAAGTTCCAGGTGAAGTTCTTAAAAAACACACAGGTTCGAGGTGGGGTATTGTTACCCAGTGGAACGATTATTACATTGGACTCTCGGGATAAAATTACCAAACTGCTTTGATGAAAGATCTATGCAGGACAATGGACAGGTCGGATTTTCTCTGCTGGAGGTACTACTGGCTCTGGGGCTGGTGGGTATAGCACTGCCGGCCATCCTGACCCTCTGGATTAGTCAGATTGCGGCCCTGGATACGAGTGCAAATATGATAAAATTGCTAAATGCCGAGAAGAATTTTTTGGCCATCACTTCGGGAGATAACTTTAGGCCCGGTGAAAGCGGAACCATGTTCCTGATGAAAACTCTAAAAACCGTGGCCGGTGAAAATATTTATAAAACCTGTCTGAGCACAGATGCTGTCCATCTGCCCCAGGATGGTGAAATTTTTGTAATTTCATTCGCAAAGGATACAAAAAGCTCGCTGGATGATGCCTGCAGTCTGTATGATTGTAGCCTGAGATTGGCCATGGCCACATCAGAAAATTCTCTGAAAATCAATGCCAATTCGCCAAAGCACAGCTTTAGGAATTTTTACTATGAGAGAATTGAGATGTGAATCCAGGAGCCTTTCATTCTCGTTGACTTAGGTATTGATGTTTAAGAAAATAGAAAATAGATGAAAAATAATTTTGTACATCTCCACGTACATACCGATTACAGCCTGCTGGACGGTTCCTGTCGCTGCGATAGACTATGCGCTAGGGTCAGCGAAATCGGGATGCCTGCCGTCGCAATGACCGATCATGGCAACATCTTTGGTGTGCCGGATTTTTTGAAAAGATGCCAGCAATTTAGTATTAAGCCACTGATTGGCTGTGAGTTATATACGCTGTATAATGATAATTTTATGGTCAAGGAAAGGTTCCCGTTGTATCACATGGGACTCATCGCCATAAACGAAAATGGGTTTAAAAATCTCTCAAAACTGGTGTCGCTGTCTCATCTAAAAGGTTTTTATTATAAGCCGAGAATCAACTGGTCGACCATCGCCGAATATTCGGCAGATCTGATCTGCTTGACCGGCTGCTACCAGGGATACCTGGCCTCGATGATCCTGAAAGAGGATTTGCCCGCGGCTAAAAATGGATTGGCTCGATTATTGGATATCTTTGGGAAAGAGCGCCTGTTCATCGAAGTACAAAACCATGGAACCCCAGAACAGGAGTATTATTCAAAAAAATTGTTCGAGCTGGGTGATGAATTTGACGTGAATGTTGTGGCGACGAACGATTCGCACTATGTGGATCAGCGTGATTGGGAAGCCCATGATGCATTGTTGTGTATCCAGACCGGTGCCAAACTGTCCGATGAACGGCGGATGCGAATGCAAACCCGGCAGCTGTATATCAAATCTCGGGAAGAAATGGAGTTGGTATTCGGAGAGCGACCGGATTGTTTGGATAACACGTTGCTTATCATGGACATGTGCGATTTTTCTTTAAAATATGGCGAGAACCACTACCCGGTGTTCCATCGACCGGCAGAACTGAACTTCGAAAACAATGCCAGTTATCTCAAGTCGTTGTGCTGCGATGGTCTCAGGGAAAGGTATCGGATGGATTACCAGGAGTCAAATACCATCGATGAATCCAGCGAGGATGGGAAACGGCGGAAGGAAATTATCCTGCGGCTGGACTATGAGCTGAATATTTTAAAAAAAACCGGTTTCATTGACTACTTCCTGATCGTCTGGGATTTCGTCAACTGGGCCCGGGAAAATCACATATCCGTAGGGCCTGGACGCGGTTCCGGGGCTGGTTGTGTGCTGGCCTATCTACTCAAAATAACCGACGTGGATCCGATGAAATTTGGCCTACTGTTCGAGCGGTTTCTCAATCCTGAGCGCATTTCTCCACCGGACTTTGACATAGATTTTTGCATGCGTAGGCGTGGTGAGGTGATCGACTATGTGAGAAAAAAATATGGCGAAGATCACGTGGCAAACATAATAACCTTCGGCACCTTTGGCACAAAAATGGTGATCCGCGATCTGTGCCGTGTCCACGATATCCCGTACGCCGAAGCGGATAGGCTCGCGAAGATGGTCCCGGATGAGCTTCATATGACCATAGATCTTGCTCTGGAAAAATCCAAAGAACTTGCCATGGAAGTCAAAAATCGGCCGAATATTGTAAAAATTTTGGATGAAGGCCGGATCATCGAAGGGACCGTTCGGAATATTGGAACCCATGCCGCCGGGGTGATAATTACGGAAGGGCCTGTGGCAGAAATGGTTCCGGTGACACTTCAGGATGGCATTTTAACCACCCAGTTTTCAAAAGATCCCATAGAGGCTCTGGGTTTATTGAAAATGGATTTCCTTGGGCTGAAAACACTTACGGTGATATATGATGCACAGAATTGGATCAGGCAACGCCATGGCTTGGAAAATTTTCGCATCGAAGATATTCCACTGGATGATAAAAAAACCTACGACTTGCTAAACAGTGGTGAAACCATAGGGATTTTTCAACTTGGCGAGTCTGTGGGTATGAGGGCGCTCTGTAAGCGGTTCAATATGTGGTGTATAGACGATGTTAGTGCCATCAGTGCTCTCTATCGCCCAGGCCCCAGCGACTGGATCAATGATTACATCGCCGGGAAAAATGACCCATCGAAGATAAAATATCCCCACCAACTTTTGAAAAATATTTGCCGGGAAACCTACGGTATAATGGTTTATCAGGAACAGGTTATGGAGGCTGCTAGGGTTATAGCTGGCTATAGCCTTGCCGGTGCGGATATTTTACGCAGGGCTATGGGCAAAAAGAAAGCCGATGTGATGAATGCCCAGAAGGCCAACTTCATCGCCGGGGCTAAAAAATACAACAATATAGAGAAGGAAAAAGCCGAGGAAATATTCTCAATACTGGAAAAATTCGCTGGCTATGGTTTTAATAAATCGCATTCAATTGCCTACGGAATAATATCTTACCAAACCGGATACCTGAAGGCAAATTATCCGCTAGAGTATATGGCAGCCATGTTATCTGCGGAACTCGGCAATGCGGATAAAGTGGCCTACTATATCGGTGAGTGTGTCAGGATGAAGATTCCGGTGCTTGAGCCGGATATAAATAGTTCGCTGGGCAACTTTACGCCCCAATGGCAGGATGGATGCATTCGATTTGGCCTGGGTGCCATAAAGGGCGTGGGAGATGCGGCGGCGGAAAATATAATATCCGAGCGGCGTAGACATGCTGATTTTGTGGACTTTGTGGATTTCCTCCACCGGGTAGATCTGCGCCTGATCAATAAACGGGTGCTGGAGTGTCTCATATTAAGTGGAGCCTTCGATTCCTTTGGGATCGATAGAAAACATCTCATGGAATCAGCCGAAGCTGTTGTCACCGAGGCCCTTTTGTTACAAAAAGACAGGGCCATTGGCCAGACAAGCCTGTTCGATATGTTCGATGAGTATGCCGGTGAGGCTATAAATATACCTGTCTCAGGTCCATTAATGCCTCGCTCAGAAAAACTTAGACATGAGAAAGCACTGCTTGGTTTCTATGTTAGTGGCCATCCTCTGGACGAGTTTGCCCATTGGATTCCAAGGATAAATTACCCTGCCGGTGATATGGATGCCCTGGAGGATGGGGCGGTGTTTCGGTTCTGTGGCGTGGTAAATTCCGTTGAGAAAAGGATCACGAAAAAAGACAACCGGCTCTGGGCCACTTTTTCCCTGGAGACGATGACCAGACAGATTTCCTTCAATTGCTTCCCAGATGCCTATGAAGCCGTTGGGGCAGGATTGATTGAGTCACGGGTGGTGGTGATTACAGGAATGATCCGAAAAAATAACGATGAAGTCAGATATAATCTTTCATCGATGGATTTAATTCAGGATTCGCTGAGGAAAATTGTGAAAAAAATTACATTTAAAATCGATTGTGAAGAATCTGTAAAATCTTCATTGACCGAAATAAATTCCTATCTAGTTGATAATCCGGGTTCGGCCGAGGTGGCCCTGGGCTTCAAATTTAGAGATGGTCAGGTTCTGCCAATCAGATTACCACTGGGGTTAACCTGTTGTGCTTCAATTACTGGATTGACTCTGTTGATGAAGAATCAGCAGGGTGTGGAGATTGATGTAACAACTACAGCTCCGACTATTTCAAGAAAGGCTGTACAAATTTTCTAGCTTTGCTTAGACTGGAGATTGTGGAAAAGACAATATTTCAAAAAATAATCCATCGGGAGGTCCCGACGGAAATCCTGTTTGAGGACGAATTTTGTATCATAATAAACGATATAAATCCCCAAGCTCCAACCCATGTGTTGGTCATTCCCAAAAAGATCATTCGGCGGATTTCAGAAGCGACCGATGATGACATGGATATTGTCGGAAATCTCCTGAAGGCTGCCAGGGATTTTGCGCAGAAAAAATCTTTAAATACTGGTTTTCGGCTGGTTGTGAATAATGGATTAATGGCCGGTGAAACCGTTCCTCATCTGCACATTCATTT
>JAIRXD010000070.1 GCA_031268545.1 Puniceicoccales bacterium
TCTTATATTGCCTGAAAAAGTTATCTCTTTCTTTATCGCCCTCAGGTCGGAACGAATTGCTGGGTCATTGGGGATTTTTATTGAAGCAGTTTCGAAAGCCGTCAGCAATAGATAGGCCAATTTTTCCTTTATATAGCTGGTAAACGTGATGCCCTCTACTTTGTATTTTCCAAAAAATGCTGCCGCGCGTTCAGCAAACTGTCTACCAATACCTGTCTGATCTATGCCTATTCTTCTTAAAAATGGTATTTTTAAAAATTCATGCAGAACACGTTCTTGCTCAGAAAATGGCACATTTTTTAAACAAATTACACGTTTTGTTTCGAAACAATCACCATTTTTTGCCAACAACCAAAATACAGTAAGATCATGATCACGACCAACATCGATTCCTAGGAACACATTATCATTTTTCAAAATTTCGTAATCTAAAACCTCCCAATCTTCACCATTTCTATAGGTACATCTATCAATTAATTCCGTTGGCAGGAAAATTGATTGATCATCCCAGGGCACACACATATATTCCTGCAAAAATGAATCCTCATCGGGACAGGAATTTTTAATGTGGTCAAAATACTCGGCTTCATCCATTTGTTGCTGACAATCATCCTCGGGTAATTTTTCCTTTAATTTTTTTAAAAACCCTTGATCGAGAGCATCTTGCAATGTAACTCTATGATGTGAAAATTTTCTAGGATTACCATTTTCCTTAATATCCTTCAGCAGTTTATTGAAAAAATTTTGCGAACCTCGGTGGGTGGATATAATTTCTAACCTGCCACCCCAGGTTATTCCGGGATAGGCCACTGCATACAAAGCCTTTGGATTTTGATGAAGGGCAAATTCATCCAATACACGATTGCCGCGCTTGCCAGCCTGCGCATCTGGATTTGAGGACAGAGAATGAATATGGGTATTGTTTAAAAAGCGCAGAGAAAAAGAAGCGGATTGCCTCGATTCTGGCAGTATTTCAGAGCCAATGGCTCGCGCGGCAATGTGTAAAATTCTACTAAATTTTTTGCAATCATCTAGAAACAGTTTCGCCTGAATTTCATCTCTGGAAGCTACCCAGGAATCGAGCCTTATGTCAGAATTAGAATGTTCCCGAACAAGCTTATAGGCCGATGCCATAGAAATTCCAATTTGTCTAGATTTTTCCATTATTTTTAACCTCGAATCATCGTTGATCCACCGAGACTGATAGGGTAAAAAAAATTTTTCCGAAATGTTCATTTACAATAGCCTCAGTTGCTTTTCAAGATCTTCGATCACATCTTCGGATAAAGATTGTTTAGAATCTGTATTTTGCTCATCACATTTTAACTGTTTCATTGAATACATATTCGTATGACAAACGAAAAGCTTTTGAATGATACCAGATAGTGTGTTTAAATCGGCAACAGAAATTTCGTCAGATCTACAAAGCAAATCGAAAAGTATTTGCCAAATACGCACCAGAGAAGCACCTGCTATGGATGACGAAATAGTCGCAGTCTCTGGCATCAATTCAGAATTATATTTCTCATATTTTACTTTATCAAAATGCACCATAAAATTCTCTCTATTATCCATATTGAAGCCTGTTAGCTTGATTAAACCAGACTATATATCTTTGCTTTACAGCTCAAATCATCAACAAATTCAACTATTAAACCATTGGTTAATAATTCTTTTAACACATACTCAAAATCATGATCTGCGAATTTACAGCCAAACGGCTGAATTGCTTTTTTGATGAAGTCCATCGATAGTGAAGCCGGAGCTGCAGCCTTCAGCTGTTTCAAAATCAGTTTATTTAATATTTGCCTAGGTTTCATTTACAACGAGGCAAAGTATATCACAACAATCCTAAATGATAATAAATCGGTTTGGGCCGTTGTATGGAACCCTAAAGGATATTAGATTGTGACAAATTGAAGGATTGGTATCATCTATGATAAAATCTAAAATTTATGAGATCCGAGGTAAAAAAGCAAAGGATCTGATTGATAAAGCTTCTACTGCACCCAAGGTCTATCCACGGAATAGTATATTGAAAAAAAGCTACCTTGGGAAAGGGTTTCTAAAAAAGTAAGTCCCAGAAGAATGCTATCTCAAAAAGTGCTACCAATGAAATGGAGCGCTAATAAAACGCCACCAAAGAAGGAATATAAATAAAAGAAATGCCTACCAAAAGATGGCTGCCCGGCCAGGATTCGAACCTAGACTAACGGGACCAAAACCCGCTGTGCTACCGTTACACCACCAGGCAACGTGGATGTATCGAACAAACACCTTAAACTCTTGCAAGGAAAAAGTAGCTATGGCCTGGAATTTATTCGCCATTATCGTAGTAAACCTCGCAGGAAATATCGCATTGCATTCCTAAAATTTTCAGTGTATTAAAATTTATACATTCATATGCCTCACATTTTTTTAGCGGAATATAATCCATTTGGACGCCAAATTGATTGATAGCAATGATATCAGCGGCCATTTCACCAGCCATACCATAATTTGATACGGTCCCGAAAAGAGCACCTTCGGCAACCATTTTTTCAGTCTCAGCAATCGATGGGATCTTAAGCTCATTTACCACTTCTAAGATCTCTTTTATATTTGAAATAAATAACGAGTTAGCGGTTATGAATAGTGCGTCAATCTGATACTTATCCCTATCGGTTTCTAATTTAGATATAACATTTTGAAGATCTTTGTTTTTATTAACGGAAATTTGTTGGACCTCAAATCCAAATTTCTTTGAACATTCCACCAATTGAGAATAGGTATCGATACAATTTTGATCCTTGGTACTTACAAGAACACCGAGTTTTTTAAATTTTAGAAAATTTCTTGCATTAATGATCTGCAAATCGATGGGCACTGATATCTTAATACCGGATATATTTCCGCCATTATGAATGTTATTAACCAGATTACATTTTTCCGGTGAACTCACCACATTAAATACTTGCGGCACAGAGCTTTTGGAGTTCCTAAGCTTCTCTGCAACCAGCAAAGATACCGAGGTGCCAAATGTATAGATGTAGTCAATATTGTCCGTGGTAAATTCCTTTGATAAAAAATTTATCAAAGCCTTCGTACTTTGGCCGGCATCGAAAGTCGTATATCCAGCTTCGTAACCGAGCTTTTTCAATCTATTAAAAAACCCATGTTCTGCTTCGGTTTCCCCACGCCAGGTTAGGATAAATATATTCAGATTTTTTTTACCATAGCGCGGTAAATTAAACTTTTTCGCCCTGCTATTATCTCTGTTAATTGATTGAATTTTTGGCATTCTATAGTCTACTATACCGCCATTACTGTACGGAAAACATCCAAGCCAGGCCAAAATTAACACCCAAATAAAACCAATAAACATGTACATCATATACTAAAATATGGCATTGTGTCAATTTTTGCGAATTACAATTCCATATCGATACCCACCGGAGCATGATCCGAGCCCTGAACATCAGTGAATATGAAGGCCGCCCGAACATGGTTCAACAATCTCTTGCTAATAAGTATATAATCAAGCCGCCATCCCACATTACGTTCCCGGGAGTTCATCCTATAGGACCACCAACTATAGGCCTTACTTTTCTCTGGATAAAAATATCTGTAGCTATCTATGAAACCGTTGGTGATATAATTTGAAAATCCGGACCGCTCTTCGTCGGTGAATCCATTGCTAAAATGGTTATCAGCTGGATGTTCTAGATCTATTTCCTCATGAGCTACATTGAAATCACCACAGGCTATTACCGGCTTCATCGATTCCAATTTTTTTAATAATTTCAAAAATTCTACATCCCATACTTTATACCTAAAATCCAATCTTGATAGGTTAGATTTTGAGTTTGGAGTATATACATTTACCAGGAAAAAATTGTCATATTCGCTGACAATAATCCTACCCTCTTGCTCGTCGATGGTTTCCTCGGGAATAGTATTTAGGTTCACCGCCAGGGCATCTGGGTTGGAGAAAATCGCTGTACCCGAATAGCCTTTTCGTTTCGCGCTGTTAAATATTGGCCTATTGAAACCAAAATCTATAGCAGAGATAGCTTCTTCAAATACACGAGTTTCCTGCAGACATAATATATCCGGTTTTAAAAATGAAATTGCACCGGAAAAATCCTTCTTTATCACCGAGCGCAGACCATTTACATTCCATGAAATGATTCTCATTAATCAATTTTTTATTGTTTTCTTGTTTTTGGGCAACCTGCTTTTAGCCAAGTATTTATGAAAATATCTATATCGCCATCCATTATTGACTGTAAATTTGTGCCTTCCATACCGGTACGCAGATCTTTTACCAATTGATATGGTTGAAATACATAGCTACGGATTTGATTACCCCAGCCAATTTCACCTTTTTCTCCATAAAATTTATCCATTTCGGAGCGCTTCTCATCCTGCATTCTTTCATATATCCTGGCCCTAAGGGTCTTCATTGCCAAATCTTTATTTTTATACTGTGATCTTTCGTTTTGGCAAGTTACAACTATACCCGTAGGCAGATGGGTTATCCGGATGGCTGATTCGGTTTTATTGACATGTTGGCCACCTTTCCCGCTTGAGCGATAGGTATCTATCCGGATATCATCGTCCTTAATATCGACCTGGACATCATCCTCTAATTCGGCGATGACATCGACGGAGCAGAAGGATGTATGACGTTTATGATTTGCATCAAAAGGACTTAACCTCACCAATCTATGTACACCACGCTCGGCCTTTGCGTAACCATAGGCATTCTCTCCGAGCAATCTGAGCGTAATGCTGCTCAGGCCAACTCCGTCGCCTTCCTGTATATCCTGAACCTCCATAGCAAAACCTCTACGCTCGGCCCATCTCATATACATTCTAAAAAGCATGTCGGCCCAAT
Organism: Puniceicoccales bacterium; assembly: GCA_031268545.1. Lineage (GTDB taxonomy): Bacteria > Verrucomicrobiota > Verrucomicrobiia > Opitutales > LL51 > JAIRTH01. The sequence goes on from JAIRXD010000070.1 coordinate 4,880, forward strand.
CACAGGATTCGGTTCCGCCAGCACCAGCATGTATGCTGAATATGGCATTGCAGTGATCCATGGGCTGATTTAAAAAAGATGTCAATTCTAGCGATTCAAGGTCAGTGCCGAGGGTTGTCATCATGGCTAAAAGTTCCTGAACATATTCCTTATCATCATCCTGCTGATCAATCAACTCCGCCAGCACCATCGCATCATCCAGCTTTTTTCTGAATTCCACGATAGCTTTGATTGCGCCTTTTAATTTACTTACCTTGGTCACAGTACTCTGGGCAATTTCCTGATTTTTCCAGAAGCTATCCATGGTCATTTCTACTTCCAGTCCTTTGATTTCGAGCTCCTTACCAGCTACATCCAAAAAATTAGCAATTGCATCGGAACGCCGAATTAAATCCTGAATAAATATACTGACTTCGGTGGAAATGGCCATAGCTATGCTAAAATCTTGAGTGGCAATAACCGTCGTCAATTAAATAAAATCCCTAATAAAACTAATTGCGCCTGGCTCGTCGGAAAATTTACCTTTCAGTTGGGCTTCAAAGGCCAAATTGAGCAACTCTTTAAATTTTTTATCCGGAGCAAGACCAAAACCTATCAGGTGTCGCCCAAGCAATATTGGCCTAGGCTTGCAGGATAAAATACCAAGGGCTTTAGCCCGACCCTGGACCAATGCTTCATTTGCCCCATGGGTTTTAGTCCTGTGAAATGTATCGCAAAGCGACAGCCTCAGCAATAAATCTAATCGTCCAATCCGGTTAGCCAAAATGCGTATGCCAGAATCAAGATCGTCGGTTTTCACCACATCTCTGATCGACATATGATATTTTACCAATGGAAGCACCTGCTCGATCACCTGATTTGGCACACGCATTCGCTCAAGGAACACCTTTGCTGGAGCAACTCCATACTCTTCATGATGATAACTATGTATACCTATTTCATCGCGAAACGTGCTAGCCGGTTTCCCAAAGTCATGGCACAGAAGAGCAAATCCCACCACCATATCGCCGAAAACATCACCATTTCTAACCCTAGGAAAATAATCCATTGCCACACAAATATGTTCGAAAACATCACCCTCGGGGTGGCGTATCGGATCTTGTTCACAGCCAATGAGATTGTTTATTTCAGGAAAATATTTCAGCCAGCCACAGGCCCTAAGAAATCTCAGTCCCCGGGACGGGGTTTTACCCAGCAACAGAAATTTTTTCCATTCCCCTAAAATGCGCTCAGGAGAAATACTATCGCAGGAAAGTTCACTGGAAATTTTGACGGTTTCATCGGCCACAGCCAGGTCAAATCTGGCCGCAAATTGCATCGCCCTAAAAACCCTTAATGGATCCTCAGCAAATTTTTCACTGGTATGCCTAAGTATTTTGGCCTCAATATCTTTCATTCCACCAAATCCATCGATCACTTGGTTTGACAAGGGATCAAAGTACATGGCATTCATGGTGAAGTCCCTACGGGAGGCTGCCCTGGTAATATCCATATCCGATTTTTCAACTATGGAAAAAGATCTATGGCTTTCACCAATCTTTTCTTCAACCCTTGGCACGGAAATATCCACAGCAATGTCATGAATCTTAATAACTCCAAAACTCTTGCCAACGTAATCCACCACGTGATCTCTAGCTAATATCGATGCTAGCATGTTTGAATCAATATTGAAAACTTCTATATCTATATCCGTAATTGGTTCATCAAGAATCGCATCTCTAACGCAACCGCCAACAAAATAACATTTCGCTCCAATTGAATGCAAAGTCGATAGTACTTTCTCTAATTCATCGCCCGATGCCAGATCTGTAAGATCCTGTAACATTTCCATTGACTATATAATAAACATAGAAATTTTACCATAAAAAAAAGAGGACCTAAAGGCCCTCTTGGTGTAAATTTAATCTATTCTGTAATAACTGATTCAAAGGTGGATAGAAAATTCGTTACGCCCATGGTAACTCCTTTTCCCAGTTGATTATCGATTACCTTGATGGCTAAACTTTTTAAATCTTCCTTTAATTGCTTCAATGCTTTCTTTTGTTTTTTCTTTTTGGCTTCTTTCTCGCTTAGAAAATTTCCAGTGCGAGGATCAAACATGTGTCTTTGATGAAGTTCAAACATCAGTGAACGTATGGTTGGTTCCTCCAGACTTTGGATAACCTTTTCTGCAAAATCCTTAATTATATTATAGTCCTCATGTTCTATTGGCAACTGGAACACATTATACCACAATCTTATACTAGTTAGCACTCTACAAAGAATTATATTGAATAAACCGCCATTTCCTTTGATAGCATCCATCGATTTTTTCAGGATAGTTAAATTTTCCTGGGTAACACCCACCAAATTTCCAATGCCATGAGGTTCAGCACCTGTTAGACATAATTTGATATTTGCCTCCACATTCTCGGCGCTATTAATATTATCGTTTACCAGCATATCGATTATCATATTTTTGGTAAAGGACGGGAAAATATTGGCAAGATCCATATAGATCTTCATGATTATCATATTTTGTAAATCCTGAGGCAGCCCTTCGGAAAAATCCATTTCCCTATCTATGCTACTGGAAGCTCTATGTAGAACAGTGTTCATAAAATTTAGATCGAATCCCATGCTATTCAATATATCGGCTTCCAGGTTTGAGCACATTATGGCGAAATTCATCGGAGTTGGCATTTCGTCGCCTTTGTTGCAGCTACAAAAAAGAGAATTCAAGATATTTTTCTTTGAAACTTTATGATGACTATCGGCATAGGAACCCAGGCAATTGGTCACCAAATTGATTACATTGCACCCTATTTCCCCAAGAATTCCCCGTATTTGGCTCTCAATTTCAGCTAGGATCAATTTGGGAAGTTTAACCTTAAACCCATAGCACATCAGCAATAATTCATCCATAGCTCTGAGGCCTACTTGGTATAAAAATCCATTATCTCCGGAGACCGCATTTTTTGCAAAATATCTTATGGCCATTTTTTCACGACCGGTTAGCCTATTGCTATCCATGGAATAGGCGAAGGAATCTTCGTTCATTATAAATAATCGCAGGCTATTGGGTTCCTCCATATTTGGTATGCTGTAGTCATTGCTTCTAAACTCGTTTATGATATGCCTAACAAAGGCTGGCAATTCATCAGCCACTATACGCAAAGCTGTATATTTTATAGAAGCTATCAGGTCAGAGATAACTCCATTTTCATCAAATTTATTTAGGTCTATATCATCGAAAGTAATGGTCT
>JAIRXD010000050.1 GCA_031268545.1 Puniceicoccales bacterium
AATACCCAGCTCATCAGATAAACAACTGCAATGCCCATAGTGCTAGCAAATAGTACCATGGTAAATTTTTCATTAACCTTGATTATACCAGTTTTATATATAAATAACATCACACTAAAAACTCCAAAAGTAAGCGCAACTGCTTGAATGACAATTCTATCACCATGGTACTCCATCTCAACCAAGAAAGATATGGCACCAAGTGCAAGACCTTCCAGAATTGCATAGAGTGGAGCGGAATATTTCGCCAATAGAGGTTTAAAACATGTGAACAAACAGCAACCAAAACCCAGCATAGAAAACAGCGCGATCTTCGATAGAATATCATCAAGGGATGCATATTTCCTTGTCCAGGAAAAAGCCGCTGATAACACAGCCAGCATCAACAATAAAGAAGTTCTCGTAACGGTGCCGGACACTGTCATTTGGCAGTCATTTTCGGCAGTAATATCAAAATACTTATCCCTAAAAATCGGATTAGATGTCGTTCTGTGATTCATAAATGTACAAAATTATTTAAATCTATGGTAGATTATAAAATTTTTTGAAAACAATCAACTATAACTTTTTAATATCACCTGATTATTTTTATAAATACCTTCTTACCATATTGAATGACAACATTATCACGCACATCAGCCGGTAAAAAATAACTTATATTATCCATTATTTCCCCATCGATCTTCAGCGCCTTTTGCTCAATCATTCTACGTATTTCATTCCTGCTAGCCGACAGTAACTCTGTGCTAGCTAAGAGGTTAACAATATTTGTATCACCGGCTGAGTCACTCAATGATTTTAGCGAAAAAGTTGGCATTTCCCTGGGGATTTCTCCCTTAGAAAATACATTTTCAAAATTCTCTAATTCTCTATCGGCAGTTTCCCGATCGTACAGTTTCGCAACCAGCAGACAGGCAAGGGTTTTTTTAGCAATCATCGGATGCAAAGCCTTTTTTTCATTAATTTCATCAGCCGTCGCTCCAAGCAGCAACCCATAATAAACCCACATGATCTCGTCAGAAATGGACATGATTTTACCAAACATATCGCCGGGTAAATCGTTGAACGATATGTAGTTATCGTAGCTTTTGGACATCTTCTTTACACCATCTAAACCCACCAACAACGGCATGCTTAGAACGCATTGCTCGGCTTGGCCCATATCTTTTTGCAGCACCCGGCCCACCAACATATTGAACAGCTGATCACTGCCACCAAGTTCCACATCCGCTTCCAGTGCAACCGAATCGTAGCCCTGCATTAGTGGATAGAGAAACTCAACTATCGAAATCGGCACATTGGCTTTGTACCTTTTTTCAAAATCATCCCGCTCGAGCATCCGCGCTACAGTCATTTTTCTAGCCAGCAAAAGCATGTCATCGAAGGTCATTTTACTAAACCACTCGCTGTTTCTCCGAACCACAGTTTTATCCCGATCAAGTATCTTAAATGCTTGGGCAAGATAGGTTTTAGCATTATCATTTACCTCCTCTTTGGTCAGCTGAGGTCTCTCGGCAGAGCGGCCCGATGGATCACCCACCGTAGCCGTGTGATCGCCAATCAGCAAAATCGCCCGGTGGCCAAGCTCCTGAAATTGACGCAACTTGTTGAAGACCACCATGTGGCCAAAGGTCAAATCCGGCCTGGTTGGATCTACTCCGAACTTAATATTCAACTGTTTACCACTCTTCAGCCTGGCCATCAATTCATCTTGACTAACCACAGTCTGGGCTCCAGCGAAAACCATATCTAAATTTACCATGGACATTTTGCTACACAAAACCAGCAATTAGTCAACCAAACTCGCAAAAAAACATTTCTAATATATGTTGTAATATATTACAGGATTATCGCAACGGCACTGGCCAGGGCTCTGGTATGGGACAGAGAAATCTTTATCTCTCTACCGGCCAAAGACTTCAAGAGCGCCATCCCCTCCTGGGCCAATTCAACCATCGGCTCTCCCCGGGATCCTATTTTTATCATCGAGGTTTTCCAGAAAAATTCAGCACCTATACCGGTCTGTAGAGCTTTAGCCAGGGCCTCTTTTGCCGCAAACCTCACCGCTAAAGAGGGATAGGGATTAGCTTTGGCAAAGCAATAGGCCAACTCCTGGGGTGTAAAAATTTTATCCAGAAAATTATCACCAAAACGCTCCACGGATCGTTGAATTCTTGAAATTTCAACAATATCATAGCCTAGCCCTCTCACCGAAATATTCATGAAATTCTGAAGCTAAATGCATGGCACAGGGCAACAGCACATGCATCGGATTCATCGAAAGGTAACTCCTTCTCCAGCTTTAGGATAGATTTAACCATAGCGGAAACTTGTTCTTTTTTTGCCCGTCCAAAACCAACCACCGCCTGCTTAATCCGCAGAGGCGCATACTCATACAAAAGAACACGTTTTCTCGCCAATGAGGCCATGGCAGCCCCCCGGGCCAAACCAAGAATCTGGGCCGTTTGGAAATTTTGCACATATATAGTTTGCTCCATTGCAGCTACACAAGGCTCGTATTCACAACAACTTGCATAAATATCATCGGATATTTTTAACACACATTCGCTCTGGCTGTATCTCGGCGCCATTTTCAAGGTTTTCGAGAACACCAGCTGGGCCTCTTGGGATTTATATATATCGACAACGGCAATCCCGGTCCCACGAAGACTTGGATCGATACCCATAACCCTGCCGGAAAACCTGTTGATAGTGTACTTGTTAGCAGACAAAAGATCGATATTTTTTGCCCCAATGGCCTCTCTGGTCCACAAATTTCTACTAGAACAACGCCTCATGAATATAAATGCCGCAGTTTTAAGATAATCTGGCCAAAAGTCGAGTTATAAGAGCCTCAGCTGTTCATCATTATAATCCCCCTGGCCCGAAGATTTTTTGCTTCTCAATGAACGCCCAATGGATCCTTCGGTCTCCAGCATGGTCAAAATTTCCTTCGCTCGGTCTATCACAGAAACCGGAATGCCGGCCAATCTGGCGACTTGAATCCCATAGGAACGGTCAGAACATCCCTT
>JAIRXD010000023.1 GCA_031268545.1 Puniceicoccales bacterium
GTGGCTGAATCTAAACCGAAATCTTCGGTGGCCAGACCGAAACCGCCGGTGGCCAGACCAGAACAAAAATCTCAGGTTGCTGTTTCAGAACTAAAACCGCCGGTTGAATTAAAACCAGAATCGCCGGTGGCCAGACCAGAACCGCCGGTGCCTGTTTTACCGAAATTAGAACCGCCGGTGGCTGAATCAAAACCACCGAAACCGCCGGTGGCCAGACCAGAACCGCCGGTGGCTGTTTTACCAAAATTAGAACCATCAGAATTAAAACTGCCGGTGGCTGCCCCAGTGGCATATACATCAATGGCACCTCAAAAATCGACCAGTAATACCGGCCATACTACCAAAAAAAGTACTACCAAAAAAAGTACTGCCAAAAAAAGTACTGCCAAAAAAAGTAGTCCTGTAGATGAAAAAAGTAGTTATAGACGCAGGGTAAATTTTTTCCAGGATTTTATCGATAGTGGTAGTCAAAGGAGTGAGTCAAGGAATAGACCGAATGGTACCAAAAGGAATAGGTCAAGTAGTAAATCGAAGAGCAATCAAAGAAGTACTAAAATAAATAAATCGGAAAGTAGACAAAGTAGTAAGCCAAGAAGTACCAAAAGGAATAAATCAGAGAAGAAACTAGAGCGAAGCATTAGGCGATGAATGGCTGATGTGAAGTAGATGAATTGCATTCTGTGGTTGGGCGTGTTTCGATGCGCCCTTTTTTGTGTCCTGATAATAAAATTTTCTCTGGTTAATTGCTATTCATATATGATGTTATCCGATATCGGAGTTGCACTGGATCATTATATGGCCCACTGGTCGGTAGGTTTCGGGGACCTAATTTGGTTATTTCCAGAAAGTTCTAAAGTTTTTCCAGGTGGTAATAAATGGATATCACCCAGTAACTTGCAGGGAAATTAAATATTATTGCACGGCTGGAATGGATTACGAAGTCTAGCTACTGCCGCCACTGGCAGTAGCTGCCGGTGGGTTGCTGTCGGCAGTTGCTGTGGCTTTCGGCAGATATCTGTAGATTGTATATGATTTTTTGCTATCCTGTCCTTGCCCTAATTGTATCTCTATGTTCAATTTCCATAGGTCATCGATGACCTTGTTCTGCATGACGACGCTGGATGTACCGCTGGAGCCACTGGTATTTTGTGTGGCGGCATTTCCTTTAACCTGCTCTTTTTGGATTATCTTGATTTTTCCTGTTCCCTCGGATGATGTGCCGTTCTGACTGGGCGTATAGCTTGGTAGAGAGACTTCTATTTCATTGCCAGTCGTGGCACTAGCTATATCATAGCCCTTTTTTAGGACTGAGTTGATTATGAACATCGTATTGGACATATCATTAGAGTTAATTTCCCTGGAAGTTTTTTTGATGATCATGCCGGTCATAAAACTTTGAGATAACATGGTGACGGCGAGGGCAAATACAGATATACCCAGTATACATTCGATTAATGCTGAGCCTTTTAAAGATTTCATCGGGGTAATTTTATTATTCTAGAATGGTTTCTCAAGCTTTGTTTATATATATGTTTAGATAGTCAGATATATTGCCGTCGATTAAATAAGATAAGTCTTGAATCGATCGTTGTTAAAAATAGAAATGGTATATGTCTCCAGGTAATCAAGCAACTTCAAAGCAAACCTTACATGACCCAAAGACACTAGACTTAGCCATAACCGCTGTCAATAAGCAATTTGGTGATGGTTCGGTGATGCGTATGGGTGATGCCAAAAAGATGAATGTATCGGTGATTTCCACCGGATCTTTATCGTTGGATTTAGCTCTGGGCGTCGGTGGACTGCCCCGGGGGAGGATCTGCGAAGTGTTTGGGCCTGAATCTTCGGGCAAGACCACCTTTTGCTTGAGTATTATTGCCGAGGCCCAGCGGATTGGTGGCAATGCTGTTTTCATAGACGTGGAACATGCTCTGGATCCGAGGTACACGAAAATCGTTGGAGTGGATTTGGATAACCTGATGGTTGCCCAGCCGGAAAATGGCGAAGATGCGTTGAATATTGCCGAAACTTTGATAAGGTCCGGGGCCATCGATGTTATCGTGGTTGATTCGGTGGCGGCGTTGATTTCGAAGGCTGAACTGGAGGGACAGATTGGCGATACCACCATAGGGTTGCAGGCGAGGATGATGAGTCAGGCCATGCGTAAGTTGACTTCGGCGGTGAGTCGAGCCCAATGTATCTGTGTCTTTACCAACCAGATCCGTGAAAAAATTGGAGTTATGTTTGGCAGCCCGGAGACGACGCCGGGTGGTCGGGCTCTGAAATTTTTCTCTTCGGTCCGACTGGATATACGGCGGGTAAACCAGATCAAGGACAGCGGTGGTCGGGTGATTGGAAATCGAACCAGGGTGAAGGTCGTCAAAAACAAGGTGGCGGCGCCATTTACCGAGTGTGAGTTTGATATAATGCACAGCGAAGGAATTTCCAAAACCGGTTCGATTGTTGACCTGGGCTTGGAGTATAACATATTGGATAAGAAGGGTGCATGGATTTCCTATCGGGGTAAATTGGTTGGCCAGGGCCGTGAGGCCGCTAAGCAAACACTGGCCGAGGATAAAATTCTTGCCGATGAGATAAAGTCATCGATCTTGGGAAAGGTAACTGTTTCTGGTGGAACAATTTTGGCCGAATCGGTGGAGGAGTGAGAAACCATGTCATCTTTTGATGAGCTGAAGAGTCTTTGTTTGGCGAATCAGTTTGACTGGAAATTTTCCAAGCCTGGAATTTTTTTTAGGAACTTTATGTTTATGCCCGGCGATGATGCCTATGCCGTGGCGTTGAAACATTGTGTGGCAGAAGAAGATAGTGAATCTGTTGTCCTGGGCAACGGCGGTCTTTATGAGATGCCTTCACGGGATTTTGGCCTGGTTGAGATAAAAATAGACCGGGGTGCTGATGCCAGGCTGGTGTCCAGGGCTGGCGGTAATAATTCCTGCGGATTCTTTTTTATAGTGATTGATGATGGAGCTTCTGTGGTTTATAACCACAACATTAACAACGAGATGGGCTCAACTGTGTTTGAATCCATCGGTTTTTTTCTGGGCGAAGGAAGTCGGCTCTACTTGACCAAAGAGGTGGCTGGCAATTTGAATTTTAGGTCCGAGTTGAGCTTCTTTATGGTAGGCGAAAATGCAAAGGTCGATGGAAAAATTTCATATGCCGGAAATGGTGGTTTTTTCGATTGCAGAGTGCTTCAATATCATTTGAAGCCCAATACCTTGTCGAACTTGATTGTAAAATTTGCACCAAAGGGAAATGTAAATTCTTCATTTCATGGAAAGATTATGGCAACGGATAAAGCCAGGGATTCCGAAGCTAAACAATTGCATCGTAGTCTTATTTTATCTGATTCTGCTGGAATAACTAGCGTGCCGTCGATGGAGGTGAAAAACAACAGCATAAAATGCTACCACGGGGCCACGGTCGGTGAAATAAATTCGGAACAGCTGTTTTATCTTGGGACCAGAGGCATTGATCGGTCGACGGCTGAACAGATGATTGTCGATGGATTCTTGAAATTTTATTAAATATTTAATTTTTGTAAAAATGCATTGCAGTGGAAGGGCTAACCTGACGGAGGCCATTGATATCCTGGCGAAAACTCAGCCGAATCTGTGTGCCGTGATGGTGCCCCGGCGTGATTTATTCGGTGGGTTGAGCTATGAAAATATTTCGTTTCATCGATTGAATCAGGACATGGAGGAAATTATGATTAATCTTTCAGCCAGAGGGATTTATAGTGGCTCTCGGGTCCTGATGATGCTCCGGCCGGGCTATGAATTCATTTGTGTATTTTTTTCACTTTTGCGCCTTGGAGCCATTCCCGTCGTCATAGATTCGGGCCTGGGTCTGCGAACATTTTTCGATTGTGCAAAACATTCGAAGCCCGAGTTCGTTATATGTGAAAAAATTGCCTGGCTAGTGTTAAAATTCCACAGGTTGCCGACGGTGAAACTCATATTGACAAAATCGAAACTTTTTGCGAAGCTTCCCAAATTTTCCATTCCAAAACCGATCCGGATGAATGATCCAGATGCCATTGCCGCTGTGTTATTTACGTCCGGTTCGGCCGGTATACCAAAGGGTGTGGTCTATCGGCATAGGCATTTTTTAGCCCAGTTGGATATTTTGAAAAAATTATACAGGTTCGATGGAGCAGCGGTTGATTTGACCCTTTTGCCAGTGTTTATGCTGTTCAATCCGGTGCTGGGGCGGACGACAGTGCTTCCGGAAATCGATCCGGCCAGTCCGGCTAAACTAGATGCTAAAAAATTTGTCCAAGCAGCAATAACTTCATCAGCTACAAGTAGTTTTGGATCACCAATCCTGTGGAAAAAAATCGCCAGATACTGTCATATGGGGAATTTAAATTTGGCCAACCTTAGGTTCATATTTTTGGCCGGAGTTTCGGCGGGTTCGGCAACCATAAAAATGATCAAAAAAATCGCTCCGAATGCGGAAATTCACACGCCCTACGGAGCTACGGAGGCCCTGCCAATCTGCGATATAGAGGCTGATGAAATAATTTCTGTGGCCGATTTGGAAAATTTTGGCGCTGGGGTCTGTGTTGGGTATCCTGTTGATGGCGTGGATGTTAAGGTTATAGATGTGGTAGACGGGGCCATTCCATCGATGAAGAATATTCCACTGCCTACTGGTTCTATTGGTGAGATCGTTGCCAGTGGAGGTGCTGTGACAGAAGAGTATGATGCCCTTGAACTTGAGACGTCGATGGCAAAAATATTTGATGAAAATATCATCTGGCATAGGACC
>JAIRXD010000035.1 GCA_031268545.1 Puniceicoccales bacterium
AAGAAAATCGATCACAGTTCATAAAATAGCCCATTGGTTTGAAAAATTCCAACGGGCATTTTCCTTCTCAGAATTAACGATTTCTGGATTTTTTAATATTGACCAAAACCCAATTGTTAGCACACTTAACTCCATTAATATGAAATTTAAAGGAGTTAAATTTATGGATGGAACCGAAGCAATGAAGAAGAAATTCCGGGCCATGACCCTGATGGAGATTTTGATCGTCATCGCCCTGATCGCAATACTGGCCGGCGTCAGTGTGTCCAATCTTGGTGGTGTCCTCGGTAGCAATAAACAAAAATCCGCCAAGGTATTTTATAGCGATACACTCAAAATTGCCATATATGCCGCCTATGCCGCCAATGGTCTTAAAAGCGTACCAGGAGCAAATGAGATAATTGCACATCTAGATGTTGATGATATTGCTAGCTTAAAGGATCCTACAGGCGCAAATGTAACCATCAAAATAGAAAACAATACTATCACCATAGGACCTCGTGCATCTAATGCATCTAATGATGTGGATACTACTAAAATCTACGGTATCTATAAATTTGAGAATAAAAAACTAAAAGTGGAAGTTAAAGAACCACAATCGTCCCATTAGCATCCAGATCTAGTTCTACTGATATGATAGGTAGAAACCTACACAGAAGATGTTACAATTGATGGTTTATCACTTAGTAATAAAGCCTAGGAACACAAATCGTCTTCACATTCCAAACCGATTTATCGCTCTTCAAAAAAATTTATTGTAAATTTAAATAACCATTCTATAATCCATTCATTATGACATTGATAGAAGCAATCACGACTTTTTCGACAACTTTTTTATTGCTTGTAACCATTTTAAATTCTGGTTGCGCACAAAAAAATACTCCGGCAAAGCCTTCCACGACTAAGCCAGCTCCGGCAAAGATAGAATCAGTTAAACCGAAACCTAAAACAGAATTGCCTAAACCAAAATTGCCTAAAACGGAATCAACTGCATCCAATGAAAATATGGATAATGTCAAATCGGCCGAGGATGCATCGACTAAACCAGAGTAAACTTTGGCAAATCCCTAAATGTATCACCAAAGTTTGCAACAATGGGCCAATCTTGGGTTAAACCAATTCCGAAGGATCCACATCTAGGTATTCCCGGATGTCCTTCGGAAAGTGAAACTCTCTCCTCAACCCCCGAAGGGTTTCCACCTTGGCACTGACCGAACCGGTCACAAAAAAACAAATGGCAAATCTATACCAACCATTTACTTTTTCTATCACACATTTCGTCGGCCCCTTCATCTCCATGGACGAATCAACCAACTTCTTTCTCAAAAATATTCCCCAATTTTTTGCAAAAAATTCTGCCTTGACCTCGTTCCTAGCCATTATAACATGGCGGACCAATTTTCTATAGGGCGGATAACCAAAGAGCCGCCGAGTTGCCAACTCACTTTTCATAAAACCATAGAAGTCATTGACCCGGGCACTGGCTATAGCAACACATTCCGGCCTAAAGGTTTGTAGCACAACTTCACCCTTCGCATCGCCACGACCTGCCCTTCCGGCCACCTGCACAATCATCTGGAAGGTTCTCTCCATGGACCGAAAATCCTGCACATTCAATGAAATATCACAATCAATAACTCCAACCAATGTGACATTCGGAAAATCTAAACCCTTAGCTATCATCTGAGTACCAAGCAAAATGTCCACCGATCCTTTTCTAAACTGCGACAAAATAGTAGAAAATTCATCCCTTTTTTTCAAAACATCTGAATCCATTCTAGCCAAAACTGCCCTGGGAAACATTCGAGAAATAATTTGCTCAAGTCGTTGAGTGCCAACACCATTATAAAATATCTCCAATCCGCCACACTTCGGACAATTGGTTCTCAATGCCTCGGCGTAACCACAAAAATGACACTTCATCAACTGCTGACTCCGATGATAGGTTAGCGAAATATCACAGTTAGGACATCCAGCCACATAATCGCAACTTGGACATAAAGCCATCGGTGCATAACCCCTTCTGTTTAGCAACAAAATTACCTGCTCACCTTTCTCAAGTCTATCGAAGATCTTGTCGTGCAACAGATTAGAAATCACGCCCTTTTCATACCTCCTATCCGCCAAATGAACCATCGGCAATACTCTATTGCCGATACGTGTAGCTAACTCATTCAACTTGTACCCTTTATAATTTACATTGAAATAAGATTCGGTTGACGGTGTCGCCGAACCCAAAATACACAGCGCATTCCTAAGTTTCGCCCGATACACAGCCACATCTCGCCCATTATATCTGGGTTGCTCCCCCTGCTTGTAGGACTGGTCATGTTCCTCGTCCACAATCACTAATCGCAGATTTTTCAGTGGTACAAACAAAGCTGACCTGGCCCCAACCACCACCCTAGCCTCACCACCGATAATGGCCAACCAGGAATCCTTTCTTTCTCCATCCGAAAGACTACTGTGCCACAGCACCACTCCATGGGCCGAAAATCGACTACGAATTCTAGCCAGTGTCTGGGGCGTCAAAGCCAACTCGGGAACCAGATACAAAACATCTCCACCATGTTTTATAACTTCTTCCATAACATCAAGATATACTTCAGTCTTTCCCGAGCCAGTGATGCCATGAAGTAAATGCGTACGAAACAAGCCCTGATTTAAACTATTTTTTATGTCATCGGCCACTCTCTGCTGAGCTTCGGTCAATAGCACAGCCGGGAAATTGTGAACTTCAGCCAAATCATCGCCCAGAGCAAATCTGGGGCTATTTACAAATTCTTCGCCAAATATCCCTTTGTCAATCAGATTATTAACAACATTTGCCGAAAATAATTTCACCAGATCTTTCTTGAAACAATCTCCAGCACTTTTGAGATAATTGTAGGCCTGATGTTGTTTTGGAGCCCTTCGAAGTAATTTTTGCAACTCATTATCATTCAATAAATTAACTACTTTTACCACCGTCGATAATTTCGATAAAACATTTCGGCGCAAAACACTTGGTACAGCACATTCAAAAACACTGGGCAATGAAGCATCGTAATATTCTGATATCCAACGACATAACGCTATAACATCATCACTTACCACCGGCACATCATAGACAATATTAGAGATATCTCGAAGCTCGAATTCATAACCATCATCAGAATCAATCAAATCCAGAACCAGAGCCTGCACCTGATTGCGCCCCAGAGGGACCTGTACCAGCATGCCAATCTTCAAAATATCAACCAGTTCTTGCCGGACGATATAAATAAGTGACTTCCCCACAGTTGAAAACAAAACTACCTTGGCCAGTTGCATAGCTAAATTTTAATCGCAATATTTTTACATATTTTAATATTTAAATAAACCAACAACAATTCTATATTAAGAAGAATGCATCCTAAAAATTTCTTGCTCGTTGGCGTATTCGGAATGGGAATGGCTCCGTTGGCTATATACATTGCACAACAAGGACATAGAGTTTATGGCCTGGACGACAATGAAAATGAAACCATGGCACTACTATTGGAAAAAAATAGCGTAATAGTCCTGTCGGGTAAATATCTGCCAAAATCCATCGACCAATTGGTCTATTCCAATTCCATCAAACCGGATCATCCTTTGCTTAATTACGCGAAATTGAACAAATTGGAATGCACTAAGCGTGGCGTATTTCTATCAAAAATCGCAAAAAATAAAAAACTGGTGGCAATTACCGGTTCCCATGGCAAAAGTTCGACCACCGCACTGCTAATCCATCTGCTTAAAGAACATTCTGTTCCATTTAGCCATATCGTCGGAGCATTGCCAAAAGATCATTCATCGCCGGCAAATTTTGATAAAAACTCAGAACTACTTATCTGTGAAGTAGATGAAAGTGACGGTACCATCGAAAATTTTGCTCCATATATAACGGTAGCCTTGAATTTTGATGACGATCACCTAGTCAATTATGGCTCCTTCGAGTCTATGAAAAAAACAATTTTGAAACTATTTTCACAAACTAAATATAAAATAATTGTCCCGCAAAATGATAAAATGCTGGTCGATATTGCCAACGCAACTGGCCATAAACCCGTAGAATTTCAATCGGATCCACACTCCTTCGCCATTCACAATCTATCCGCCGTTTCAACTACCTTTGAAGCAATCACTGGTATCAGACCTGATTTAACTAACCTGAATAAATTTAATGGCTTGCAACGTAGAAACGATTTCCTTGGCACCATCAATAATCACGCAATTTTCTGCGACTATGCTCATAATCCAACCGAAATCTCAGCCTACATCGCATCGAAATCTAATAGAAAAAATTACATTCTGTTCCAGCCTCATAGACATACCAGAACTCAACAATACCTGGTGAAATTTTCTGAAATTTTGAAAAAATCACCCAAAGCTACCCTTCTTCCGGTGTATAAATCCGATGAAACTAACGAAATTCCCGGCGGTACCAGCGAAGATTTGCTAAATTTATGCACAGGCTATGATATCTCCATTGCCGAAACTAAACACGATTTACAGCAACAAGTAGAAAAAATCTTGGCAACGAATAATGACACAAATCTGCTATTTATCGGTGCCGGCAATTTAAACCTAATGGCCGATGCAATAATAAAAGATATAAAAGCCACAGAAATAATTAATGAATTGAATGCCAATAAATTAGCTGATAA
>JAIRXD010000059.1 GCA_031268545.1 Puniceicoccales bacterium
CGAGTCGGGCACATTCAGCCACTCTGTCATCTCTCCGTGCCGATTATGTAAAATAAAACATAAACTCTAGGCAAGTGAAGAATTACTAGCTTTCATTTTAAAAATTTTTATACACCATCAACCAGACGGTGCTGAAATCTGGCAGGAGCGGTTTTACAATCATAGAAATTTTGGCTGCAAGCACCATCACTGTGATAATTGTAGGCCTGCTGAGCAATGGAATGAATACGGCAGTAACTGCATGGCGCACAAAAGCTTCGATAGACAAAGCCTACTGCGATCTGCTGCTTTGCTTAGATCAAATCGAATTAGCTATCACAACCGCTGCTGCCTGCGATGCTTTCAATATTAAAGCCTGCTATGATCACGGCGGACTGAGTTTATCGTTCTGCCACCCAAGTAGTTACGATTTATCAAAAATGTCATTGATTGAATTTAAACTAGCCCAGCTACCGCTGGATTATTACTATCTAATGAATAAAGCCACACCACTGAGGGCAGTAAAGGGTATCTTTATGCTACGCAGTGGGTTAGATGATCACATTTCCGAAATCAGCCATGCTTTGCCCAGTTCCAAAGCCACCACTGATCGGCAAAATGATGAAAAGGAGGACATATATAATCTGATACTCCTAAATGTGGTGAAATTTCAAGTAAGTCTATGTGGGTTAACCAATTATGCCTCAACAAACCCAGAAATTGACTACATAGAAGCAACCCTAGCACCAAAACATTTTACCATTGACCAGATGAAAATTTTCGACTCGAATGGAGCAGAAATTGTTCTGGACAGCACACCTGGGAAACCTGAGCCAAAATTCATCGACCTGATGATCGAGGTTATTCCGGATATATTGGTGAATAAATATGAAAAGGCATCCGAATCAATGCGCAAGGAACTCTTTCAGCGACATGGAGTTAGAATGAATAGAATCATCCGATTTAATTGACTTCATCCATTGGAAAAGTTGACGCCATGATTTCTAAGAGCTTCGATGGTTGCGATGACCTGCTTCTTGGAAAAAAAATCAATTATATCGCTAGCGGTTTTCTCACCAACCCGCGGGACCATCATCAATTTCTCCAAAGTAGCACCGATCAGAGCATCCAGAGAATTAAACTTAAGTGCCAGATCCTTAGCTGTTTGCAAACCAACTGAAGGAATGCCAAGGCCGTAGATCAATCGATACAAATCCTTGTGTTTACTGGCTTCTATGGCCATCAACAAATTTTCTGAAGATTTTGGTCCAAAATTATCCATGGAAATAATATGATACATTTTTAAACCATATATATCGCTCATGTTTTCTATCAATTTAGCAGATATAAGTTTAGTTACCACGGTCGATCCAAGTTGATGAATATCCATTGCGTTTCTGGAAGCAAAATGCAAAATTCTCTCCCGACACTGGTCGGCACAGCTAAAATTTTTACATTTCCAAAAACCATCGCCATTGGATTTTTCGAGAATTGCTCCACAGCTTGGGCAGTTTTTCGGGAAGACAAATGGCATAGCTGTAGGGTCGCGCTTAGCCAGGTTTACCTCCAAGATTGCCGGAATTATTTCACCAGCCTTCTCTATTATCACCCGGTCGCCCAGGCGAATATCTTTGCGTTTTATCTCGTCTTCATTATGCAAAGTTGCTCGCGAAACCATTGTGCCAGAAATAAATACAGGACTAAGTTCCGCTACCGGCGTGATGATTCCAGTCCTTCCCACCTGCAGCGATATGGCCTCAATCACCGATTCAACCTGACTTGGAGAAAATTTATAGGCAAAGGCCCATCTCGGAGCTTTGGCCGTACAACCCAGTAGATCATGGTACTTTAACTCATTGACTTTCAATACTGCACCATCGGTTGGATAGCCAAGGGTAGATTTGATTGAACCCAATTTTTCTATTTTTTCATAGACTTCATCCAAACCTGTGGCCAAAAAATACACATCCTGACCAGGAAAACCTCTTTGTCTCAGATCCGCCAAAACTTCGGACTGGTTATGATAACTAATTCCGTCGCAACGACCAACACCATACAAAATTATACTTAGTTGCCGTTCAGCCACAAGATTACTATCGAGCAGCTTTATTGTACCTGCCGCAAGATTTCTTGGGTTTGCAAATGGTTCTTCTCCGGCTTTTATTTTCTTTTCGTTGATTCTTTCGAAAACATCATTGCGAATAAAAACCTCTCCACGGAATTCTACAAAGCCTGTTGGCCAATTAATTTTTTGGGGTAAATTATCGATTGTCCTCAGGTTTTGGGTTACATCATCTCCATGAATTCCATCGCCCCGAGTAATGGCATGAAGCAGGTCTCCATCCCTATAGATCAGGTTTATTGCGACGCCATCTATCTTTGGCTCAACAACATAGGTGATATCATCGCAACAAATTTTCCGCCTAATCTTTTCATCGAAGCGCTTCAGATCGGTGAGATTGTAGGTATTATCCAAGCTAAACATTTTCGACAAATGGCTTCTCGAGACAAAACCAGGATCGCTATCGTCACCGATTTTTTGTGAAAATTTTTCTATTTCCTCTGCAGAGCCGACCAATTTTTCCAAATTTTCCAGTTCAATCTTCAGACAATCATACTCAAAGTCCGATATTTCTGGTCGAGAATCTCTATAATATAGCAGGTCATGCTTAATAATCTCATCCCTGAGCTTTTTGAGCCGGCCTAGCATCACAACACGTTTTTGCCGTTCGATTTGGCTAAATGGATCTGACATTTTTTACACCGAAAGTGGCGCCCCCGCCGGGACTCGAACCCGAATCTTCGGCTCCGGAGGCCAATGTTCTATCCATTTAACTACGAGGGCATTTTCCACCTTTAGGAAGATATTACTTTCGTCAATATCATAACTTTCGAGAACCCAACAAATTCAGGTAATCTTGCAAGATTATTGCAGCCGCCGTAGAATCAATGGCACCGGAACGCCTATTTTTAACCAGGGATTTTATTGATTTTTTACTGCCAATACTGACCAGGTCTTCCTGGGCCTGAACAGTGGTAAGTCTTTCATCAGCACGCTCTACTGGAACGTCAATGATCTTTTTCAATCTGGCCATAAAACCATCAACTTCCTTCGCTTTGAATCCGATGGAATCATCCATGTTGACCGGATAGCCAATTATTATTCGATCAATTTTGCGCTTGACGATGAGATCCTCCAAAATCGAAAACACATTCATTTCATCGGTGTACAGTATCGGCTTGAGCGGCACAGCGATACGCAATTCATCATCACCAAAACTCAATCCAATTCGCTTCTCGCCATAGTCTATGCCAATAAAGTTCATTCCAGATCAGCAACAATTATTTTTTATCCAGCGCTACTATACCTGGCAACTCCTTGCCTTCCAAGAACTCTAAACTTGCACCGCCGCCAGTACTTATGAATGTCACATTGTCTGCAAATCCGCTTTTTTTAACAGCTTTGACCGAATCTCCGCCACCTATTATCGAGGTTAACTTGCTGCTAGCAATCGCCTTAGCGATCTCGAATGTACCGTTTGCACAGGTTTCTATTTCAAAAATTCCCAGCGGACCATTCATGAGCACAGTCTTTGATTCAGTAATAATTTTTTTGTACAGGTCGATCGTTTTTGGACCAATATCGACGCCACGCAAACCATCAGGGATATCTTCGTCAACCACTTTCAATTCGCCTACGGAACGAGCATCGAAATCGATTTTGTCTGTGACTACGGAATCCAACGGCAACAACAACTTAACACCTTTGGCCTGAGCTTTTTTGATTGCTGACACGGCCACATCTACCTTGTCTAATTCAACCAAACTTGCACCAATGGAGTTACCTTTGGCCAACATAAAAGTATATGCCATCGCACCGCCAATGATCATAGCATCGGCTTTGTCCAACAAAGAATCTATAACAGAAATTTTATCACTCACCTTGGCTCCTCCCAAAATCACAGTAAAAGGTCGCTCTGGATTGGAGGTCTTCTCACCCAAGAACTTAAGCTCTTTTTCCATTAGGAATCCAGCCACACAGGGCGATAGAAATTTCGTGACACCAACCGTAGATGCATGGGCTCGATGGGCAGTCCCAAAGGCATCATTAACAAAAGCTTCGGCCAGGTCGGCCAATTTTTTTGAAAAACTTTCATCATTCTTAGTTTCTTCGGCATAAAATCTTACATTTTCCAAAAGAACAACGTCGCCATCTTGCAGATCCAGAACGATTTTATGGACACTTTCACCGATGCAATCGTTTAAAAACAATACCGGTTTATTCAGCCTTTTAGATAAAACTGCCACCACAGGTGCCAGTGAAAATTTATCATTTTTCTCTCCATTTGGTCGGCCTAAATGACTTACAAGTATCACTTTTGCACCCTGATCGGCCAGATATTTTATGGTCGGAATAGCAGCAATAATCCTCGTATCATCGGAAATTTCGCCGTTTTCTCCCAGTGGTACATTGAAATCGACCCTGACCAATACCCGTTTGCCGGATAAATTCACATCTTTTACCGTAAGAATCCCCATGGCTCTGAACATATCCATGTTTGCTATGTTCGCAAGCAAAAGCTACTTACAGATCCAGCAATTTATTGGCCATAGTTACAATATGGGCTACAGTGAGTCCAAAATGTTCTGTAACTTCTTCTGCTGCAGCACTAAAACCATAATCGTCCACAGAAATGATTTTTCCTCGTCGACCTATATATCTATACCAATTTAAAGATATACCGGCCTCTACGGCGATCATATGTTCACAATTTGGCAATGTAAATTCTTTGAACGCAACAGTTTGTCCATCTAATATCTCGCAACAGGGAATGGACCCAACCTTCACAAAATCCCCTATTTTGGCCAGCATCCATGGCAAATCTCAATTCATTACAGGTGGCAATTATGATTAATTTGAGATCAGAAATTTCTTTTTTTGCCACATATCCTCCATGAGCTACTCCAGCTCTTCTTTGCTGAGGTATCAACGAATTAAGTGCATTAACAGCTTGTCTCGTAAGGATTAAAGCCGTAGGCCCTGATTTTTTTCCCATTGCTACTGCCCAGGCCCCAACGGTCTCCTCTCCATCCGCAGGCCGAATTATATCCAGATTATTTA
>JAIRXD010000077.1 GCA_031268545.1 Puniceicoccales bacterium
TAAAAATAGATAAAATTTTATTGAGTTTTTGTGAAAAACATGTTGTGCTCATAGGACACAAAAAGTAAGACTATGAACACAACTTCTATGAATATACTTGTGATATCATTTTCCGAATTTTATCACAATAGTCCGAATAGGCAAAATAATTGTAATCTAGTCAAGCTCAAAGAGTTAGTGGAATTTAGGCAGTTTAAAAAAATCGTCGTAGTTATGGATAAACCTCTGGGGATTTTGCCAAAGACTGTGTTGGAAATTTTTTATAAAAATCTCGATTGTCCCAGAGATGTTATGCGGATTGTGAAATCTGTAAATGATGTTATGGGTGAAATTTTTCCAATAAATGTGGATAATCTTTATCTATTCATGCCCATCAGTGCAAAGAGCAAGATCGATCCGCTGCATTGCGTTTTCGAAAAAATGCAACCGGATAAGAATGTTTGCCTATGCCTCATCGGTGTACCGAATGTAATTGATTATGAATTCGATAGCTATGTGGAGTTTCCTCCGGTGGCCAATAATTGGTCGGTATTTGAAGGGCTGTGACCGTAAAATTATTGTTGGATATCATTTTTTTATTGATATATTTATGCAAATCCATTTGTAGCGGCCCTATAATGACTATAATGAATACAAGGCTTGATCCCCTAGAATACTATACCGAGAAAGATTGGTCTGCAATGATGGCAGAGGCTAAAAAATATGAAACGCCGTTCTTGCTAGTTAATCTGGGAATAATCCGACAAAGGTATCAGCAGCTGAAGGAATTATTTCCCTATGCTGTTGTTCATTACGCAGTTAAGGCAAATCCAAGCCAGCCGGTTTTGGAGCTGTTGCAGGGCCTGGGATCGAATTTTGATGTCGCTTCTATAAACGAACTCGATAGTTTACTGGCCCTGGGGGTTTTGCCGGATAGGATAAGCTATGGCAACACCATTAAGAAAAGGGCCCATGTGGAATATGCCTATGCCAAAGGGATACGCCTTTTTGCTTCGGATAGCGAGGTGGATATAAGAAATCTTGCTTCGGCTGCGCCGGGCTCGGGTATTTTTTTGAGAATTCTTGCCGAGCACAGTTCCACAGCCGACTGGCCTCTGTCGAAAAAATTTGGTTGCCATCCGGATATGGCCATAGATTTGCTCATGCTTGCTAACAAGTTGGGGCTGAAGGCCAAGGGTGTCTCATTTCATGTCGGGTCCCAGCAGAGGGAGATCGGTGCCTGGGATTCTTCCATAAGCCGGGCCAAGTATATATTCGATTATCTGGAGGCTGAAAAAATTCCACTTTCATTGATAAATATGGGCGGTGGGTTTCCGGCTTCCTATATCTCCAGAACTCCGGAAATGTCCACCTATGCCAGTGAGTTAAATCGTTATCTCTCAGAAGATTTTGGCGAAAACTTGCCTCATATAATACTGGAACCCGGGCGTTCGTTGGTGGCCGATGCGGGTATTTTGGTTACCGAAGTTGTTCTTATTTCCAAAAAATCTTCATTCGGCGTCGACACATGGCTATATACCGATGCTGGCAAATTTAATGGCCTCATGGAGACCATGGAGGAGAGCATCAAGTATCCGCTGTTTTGCGAAAGTGCCGGTCGATTGGTAGAGGATTTTATAATTGCTGGCCCAACCTGTGATAGCCAAGATATTATGTACGAAACATTTAGGAATCCATTGCCCCGGCACATAGACATTGGCGACAGGATTTACTGGTTGACTGCTGGGGCCTATACCTCCAGCTATTCATCGGTGGGGTTCAATGGATTTCCGCCCATAGCATCCCATTTCATGGAGTCGTGATTTGATTTTGTTCCTGTCCTTGTTTAAGTAGTTGATTTGCAGTACGTTGCCTAATCTGAGCCTGTTGATATTCTATCAGATGAATGTGTTTATATAGGGTGAAAAATCCCTGGGCCAGTGCTATATAAATGCCCTGAAAGCCATCGAGGAATCCAAGTTTTATTATGTAACAGCGGAAAATTTTCCAAATGGCCCGGAATGCGGCTTCCCAGATGTTTATCGGTTCGCTCCGGTTGTCTTCCACAAATAAGTCCGTATATTTGATCATCACTTTCACGTGTTCTTTGACCGAGGCATAGGTGTAATGCAACATGTTGCCGTCTAGTAATTTAACATCGCCGGTTACTTTCAGGTATTCATGGACAAGGCCGCCGGACCAGTAGCCACAATTTTTGCGAAAAAGTCGTCGGCAATGATCTGGGTACCAATCACCGTGATGGATCCATTTTCCCATAAAAAATACCAACCTTTTGAAGGAGGCGCCGTTGTATCGCTTATCGTTGTTTACCACAAACATCAGTATGGATGATCTGAGCTCTTTGGATATAACCTCATCGGCGTCGATGGATAGAACCCATTCCTTGGTGGCAAGTTGTTTGGCGAAATTTTTCTGATCACGGAAACTTTTCCATGGATGCTCTAGGACCGTGGCTCCATAGCTTTCGGCAATTTCTACGGTCCTGTCTATGCAATCATTTACCACGACGATGATCTCCTCCACCCAGGTGTAAACGCTTTTCAGGCAACGAGCTATATTTTTTTCTTCATTGCTGGCTATTAATACTACACTGATTGGAAGTTTGTTATTCATGGCGAGAAAAACTCTTGCTGTACTTACATTTACATAAGCGGCGTCGGGTCAATTATTAATTTTGTATAACCAACCCCAAAATTGCTATAAACCAAGGGCATCCCAGGCCAAAGCCATTCTGGGTCGAAATCTATTTTGCTGATGATAAGCCATACTATATTCACGCTACACCTATTTAAAAATCAAGGCCGTTTAAAGAACTAAGTCTGTTATTTGGTCGGGGCGACCGGGTTCGAACCGATGACATCATGCTCCCAAAGCATGCGCTCTGCCAGACTGAGCTACGCCCCGAGGCTGTCTATAAGGCAAATAATTGTGGAAATTTTGCAATAAATAAATTTTATATCAGCATTAGGATGGTTAGAGTCAATGATATAAATGTGTTGAAAAAAATATCTGATATGGCCTAATAATTTGCTTGACTTATTTCGAGGCCGACCTAACTTGGCTTATATATTGTCGAAATGGAATTTTTTATCAAGATGTTTAGGGAGATTTTTGTGGCCAGCGGTCCATTGGCAGCCATTACACTGTATATCAATATGACTCCGCATTATACGGAAAAAGAAAGGATTACGGCGGCCAAGGTTAGTTGTTTGGTGGGTTGGGTTGTGTTAACGTTTTTCTCACTTACCGGCAGATGGATTTTCGAAACATTGGGTATAGGTATCAATTCGTTCAGTATAGCCAGTGGATTGCTATTTGTTGTGGTAGGCTTTGGAATGCTACGGGGCCAGGATCCGATGGAAAAGATTTCCGAAGGAGTGAAAGATAAACCACGAAATACCAAGTCTGATATAACAATAGCTCCCCTGGGAGTTCCAATCATAGCTGGCCCACTGGTGGTGGCATTTTCCGTCGACGCCCGAGGCCATGCGTCCGGTGTTATGCAGGTCATTGCCTGCCTATTGGCGGTAACCTGTGCCATGGGTTGTATGTATGGGCTTTTCAAAGTTGCTGCCAAATGTGTCCGATGGATGAGCCCAAATGTCCTGAAATTGGGCTATAAATTATCTGCTCTGTTTATGGTCGCATTGGGTGTGCAGCTGGTGATGAATGGCATTGAAGGTGTGAAGGCTGATAAACTAAAGAAAATTGCTGCCCAGGCATTGCCGCAAACTATGATTTTGTCCTAGGGATTCTGTCCGAAGATTTTTATATTTTCTGTAGCAGTGTGTTGCTTTTGGGTTTCCCAACCAGATTGAAAAGTTCCTTGGCCACAAGTAGAGGTGCGTCGTTGATGATGGATAGAGCGATGGCATCGCTGGGTCTACAGTCCAATTCCATATGCCTGTCTTCGTTGACGATACTGGTCATCTTTAGCTTCGCAAAAAAAATTGAATCTTTTGTGGAATGAATTATAATCGACGAGATTTGATAGCCAAGAATGGTGGCCACATTGCTGAGCAGTGTGTGGGTTGATGGTCGGGTCAATTTTTCTCGGCCTATGGCATCGATAATCGCCCTGCCGGATGGTGGTGATATGTGTATATCAAAGACCGTCTCGTCATTGCCAATGAGTAAAGTTGTCACATTAACCGAAGGGACAATCGCTAACAATCCGACCTTCACCGTGTCCATTTACAAATTATATTTGAATGATGCCCTAAGGCAAGAAAATGTCACAAAATATCCAATTATATAAAAACTTTGGCAACCCTTCTTGCTTCGAAATCCAGGTCAAATATTTCCTTAACGGATTCTGGCTCAAAATTTTCTATTTCGTGCATCGTCCGTTCGATGATGGTGGGGATCTGGGTAAACTTTATTTTATTTTCCAAAAATAATCCCACCGCCAGATCATTGGCAGCATTGAAGACGGTGGGCATTATGCCGCCAGCCTCCAAACTTGCTTTGGCCAGAGTTAGACAGCGAAATTTCTTCTCGTCCGGTGGTTGAAAGCTGAGATTTATTACCTCATCAAAGGAAACGGTTTTTAAATTGCTTGGCTGCCTATGTGGGTAAAAAAGACAATTTTTTAGTGGAAACCTCATGGATTTTTCGCTGATTTGGGCAATAATTGACCCATCTATGAATTCTACCAACGAGTGAACCAAGCTCTGGCGATGGACGGTAATTTTTATCTGGGAAGGCTTCAAATCAAATAACCAGCGCGCCTCAATCACCTCTAGTCCTTTATTGGCAAGAGTCGCCGAATCTATGGTTATCTTTCGGCCCATACTCCAAGTTGGGTGCCTAAGTGCTTGGGCTGGAGTTACTTGGTCTAAGGCGTCGGCGTCGCAATCCACCAGCGGTCCCCCCGAGGCGGTCAGCCATATTTGCTTCACGGATTTCCTATCTTCGCCTTTAAGGCATTGAAAAATTGCGTTATGTTCACTGTCCATAGGCAATAATCTCACCTGGTTTTTTTGGGCCAGTGGGCATAGAAATTTTCCGGCGGTGACGATGATTTCGTGGCTGGCGATTATAATCTTCTTTTTTAACAAGATAGCGTTCATCGTCGCCCGAATGCCGGCCAGACCACTGGCGGCCATCAAAAGTATATCAAAGTCAGAGGTCGAAACCGCTTCGGCCATGGCCTGTTCCCCCCGAAAAATCCTGCACTTCGGGCAAAATTTGGCCAAATTTATCCGGACATCGCTGTTTACCGCTACGGTTTTTACAGAAAATTCTCGGGATATTTCGGCAAGTTTGTCCAAACTGCTTCTGGCAGCGATGCCGACCAGGTCGAAATGCTGTCTATGTTCTCTAAGTTCTTCCAGGACACTGCTTCCGATCGAGCCGGTCGCTCCAAAAAGCATTACTTTTTCTTTCATAATTCCATGACTTATAACAAAAAATTTCCCTACCGCCCAGGCGAGTATAAATTTATTTCTTTATAATATTGACTGCCATTCTGCGTTGTTTAAACCTTAAACAAGTGATAATTTAGTATTTTGATAGGTGAAAAGTGAAATAAAAGAAGTGAGCAGTGTGCGCAGTGTTTTTACTCTGACTGTGAGTAAGGATGAGGCGCAGAATGAGGAAGATTTGCTCGTTAAGACAATTTCAAGAGATGTCAAAATGCCTGGGTTTAGAAAAGGGCATGTGCCAGAATCGATTGTCAGAATGAAGTTTGCTAAAGATGTGAAGGTAAAGCTTGATGAACAGCTTTATTCTCGAGCAATGGAAACCATGGCCAAGGAGCATAGCCCTCGGGTTTTTTCGGTGGTGAAAGCGGATTTCAATGATAAGGAAAGTGGTGAAAAGGAACTCGTTGTAACCATAGATATGAAGCCGGATTTTGAACTGATGGACTATAGGCACCTAGAATTGGATCCGATCAATACAGATATCACTAATGATGAAATAGATAGCGCACTGGATCAGCTGAGGAATTATAATGCGGATTACGTTACTGTGGACCGCGATGCCAAAGCAGGAGATTTTGTGCGGCTGTCCTATCGGGGTACCCTGGTTGATGGTTCGGAAATTTCTAAACTGGACGGGGTGCCGCCGATTTTGGGTGAGCAAAAGAGTACCTGGGAAGAAGCCGGTGCAGAGGATACCCCTGGTGTCAAAGCAGTTATTGACAGTATAGTAGGCATGAAAGCCGAAGAGAATAGGGAAATTGAAACCACATTTCCCGAGGATTTTTATGTAAAATCGCTGGCTGGTAAAAGCGCTAAATACGCGTTACATGTTTTTGAAGTGCGTGAGAAGGTTCTGCCAGAGCTTGATGATAAGTTATTTGCGAAACTCAGTGCCAATACGCTGGATGAGCTGCGTTACCAAATCCAGGAAGATTTGAAAAAGCGAAAGCATCGAATGGGCCGATTGGAGCAGCGGGAGCAATTGGTGAGAAAATTAATAGCTAGCGCGGGTTTCGATGTGCCCGAAAGTGCAGTGGAGCACGAAAGAATCCAGGTACTTCGGACATTTTTTGAGCAGCAAATTAAAGAGGGCATTTCGCCGGATGAACTGGAAAAGCATAGGTCTGCGCTATATGATGATACAACGGATTTGGCCCGTGATAGGGCGAAAATCAATTTCATTCTGGAGCGCATCGCCATTGAGGAAAAAATCACAGTGTCCGCCGATGAAGTGAGCCGAATGATCATCCAGGAAGCTTCGCTGCTGCGAACAACTCCGGATAAACTGATAAGCGAAATCAAAAATGATAAAGACAGAGTGCAAGATCTCCAGCGCCGGGCATTGTTCAGTAAGACGTTAGATTTTTTAATTATAGAGAGCACCAAAAATCATCCGGATTTAACTAAAGGAACCCCAAAGGAATCCAAAGGTGAGATCTCGGAGGGTGAGGTAGAGGCAAAGCCAAAGAAAAAGTACACAATAGTTAAAATAGATAGGTCAGAAAAATCCAAAGCCAAACCCCTACCTAAGGAGAAAGCCGAATTACAATGAAAATAGTTAATGAACATTACCTTCCATTACCCTATGTCTATGAACGAGATGGCAGACAGGAGCGTTCTTGGGATATATATAGCCGCTTGCTAAAGGATCGAATAATTTTCCTCGGTAC
>JAIRXD010000006.1 GCA_031268545.1 Puniceicoccales bacterium
CTGTGTTATTCGCATTGGATATAACCTATCCAGAGATAATTGGAGTCTAGATATGGGACTAGAGTCTCAGCTAGGTAAAAAGTGGAAAGATTATTCTGGTACCATATCCGCATCATATTCTTTCTAATCTCAACAAATATTAATAATCATAGCAGCGCCATCCAATCGGGTGGCGTTTTTGTTGGATGGCTTTTGGTTGACAATATCTTCGAATTTACTGTATATTGATTAGGCATTATATGAAATTTGTAGCCAGTAAAGAAGCGGTGTTATCTGCATTGCAGCAAGTATCAAATATCGTCGGAACCAGGCCATCGATGCCGGTTTTATCTAATGTACTGATGGAGGCCGATCTGGATAGCGGTATGGTCTCCTTCACAACCACAAACCTGGATATGGGAATTCATTGTAGCCTGAATGCCAAGATATCCGAGTCCGGCGGCGTCACATTGCCGACAAAAAAATTATTCATGATTGTTAAATCTCTTCCCGGCAATGATCTGACCATCGAAATGCTGGATAATCTGCGGGTTAAAATTTCATCCAATGGTTCAACTTTTATATTGCCTGGCCTGGATCAAACCGAATTTCCCAAATTGTCAAAAATTGATGAAATCGGTGGTATTACCCTGGGGCAGGAGGATTTTTCTCATATGTTAAAAAATGTTTCCTATGCCCAGTCGAAGGACGAAAATAGGTATATTTTAAATGGTGTATATTTTTCCATCGAAGAGGATAGGATCAATCTGGTGGCCACCGATGGTCGGAGATTGAGCCTCATTTCTAAAAAATTTGACGAAAAAATTGATTTTAAATCGGTTATAATTCCTGCCAAAACCGTGCTGGAGTTGGAGCGTATGTTGGGCATCGGAGAAACCTTGGATATCTATTCCGATGGCCGGCAGATTTCCTTCCGGGTCCAGGTGGATGGCGAAGGGGATTCTGGGTTGGCAGATATTATCCGCATTGTTTCAAAGGTTGTTGATGGTAAATATCCTAATTATAAACAGGTAATTCCTTCAACCACCGAACATCGTGTAAGATTGGATCGGGAAAGATTTCTGGAAATGGTCCAAAGGGTTTCCATTGTTGCCGATGATAAAAATTGTTCCATAAGGTTTAAAATATTCAACAATTCCATCGAGGCCCATTCATTTAGTCAGGCCAGTGGTGAAGCCAATGAAGCCATGGCTATTGCCTACGAAGAGGTTCCGGTCGAAGCTGCATTCAACCCCAGATTTATCTCCGATCCGCTACGGGCTTTGGCAAAGGATGAGGTATATTTTGAGTTCAAAGATGAGCTCAGTCCCGGGGTATTTAAAGATACCAATGGCCTGGTGTGTGTGGTCATGCCATTGAGACTTAACTAGTTAGATATGCTATGCTGGTCCGTAGGCTATACCTTTTTAGCTATCATTGTATATTTTTACTATTTATTTAGGTTTCCATTTGTAGCTGATAAAAATCATTACCCGTTGCCCAGAATCATGATTCGGCCGGACAGAGTGTTTATTGCTTTAATATTTTTGCCGGTAAGTCATGTGGTTTTGTGCAGCTTTATTAAGCAGTTATATGATCTTTTGGATATCAAAATCGACGAGATGATGATAGTTTTATTAGGTGGTGCCATTGCCAATGTCTGTGAATTGGTTTTGGCTATTTATATCATCCGAAAGGAATCGCTCCTGGATTGCCTAAAATCTGATTTTAGAAATTTAATAAAAAATATTTTCCCGGCACTTGGCCGTAGTCTGATATGTTTTTTAATATCAATTCCATTATTGATATTTTGTGAAATTTTTTGGAAGAAATTTTTAATCCTCCTAATGGATAATAAAATTATCCATATCAATCTTGATGCGCAGTATCTTGTGGGCCATTTTGCCCAGGTGGATTCGGGGCTCAAGCTTAGCCTGATGTTGATAAATACGATCCTATTATGTCCGATGATGGAGGAAATTATCTTTAGATTTCTGTTATATAGGTTTCTTAAATTGCGGATGGCCTATTTGGCCGGGATGCTGATTAGCTCAGTGGTATTTGCCACAATGCATTGCAATTTGGCCCTATGGCTCCCTTTATTTGCAATGGGTTTGATTTTGGTACATAGCTATGAACGCTTCGGGAACCTACTTATTCCCATAGCTATCCATGCGATTTTTAATATGCTAACCACCTGTGTACTCTATTGGCAATATTTTTAAAAGTGATATTTTTTATAATTTTTATGAATTTTGTGCCGGATAAAATTTTTATATTATTTACTATGTTATCAAATGGATATCTTAGTTTGGACGATGAAGTGACGATAAACTTTAAATAATGTGGATATTATCAGCAGATTTCGCTCTGGTTATGAATCCAATTCACCAGAGGAGACGGTCGAGGCCGGATGGTTTTTTGGATCCATTATGGCGGAGAATTCCATGGTGGCTTTGGCCGGCGATTTTGGTGCCGGGAAGACCACCTTTGTTAGAGGTGTGGCTAAATTTTTTGGAATTATGGATAGTATTACTAGTCCAACTTTTAATATATTTTTACTTTATTCCGGCCGAATTAATCTCCTGCATATGGATGCCTATCGGTTGAATCATCCACGGGAGATCGAAGCCATCGCCCTGGAGGATTTCTTGATACCACCATTCGGGTTATTGGTTGAATGGCCCGATAACCTTGGGCTATTCCATTGGGATTATAGATTGGGTTTTTCCATAAATTCTATGGGTGGTAGAATTATAAGGTTAGAAATTGACGAAACCGGGACATCGAATACCATTGGCTGATGGCAGAGGATTTTTTCGAAAGATATTTTTGGGCTGAGGATCTTGGAATTGGTGTGGATGTGAGCCGTATTCATAATTATTCCAATGACTATGGGAATTTAAATCAGAAAATAACTAGAGCTTTTAATGCCATGGCTGCACTGGAAAGCGGTGGCATTGCCAATGGCGATGAGAATAGGATGGTGGGACATTATTGGCTTAGGAATTCTGGCCTGGCTCCAACGGTTGGGATAAAGTCAGAAATAGAAAATAGCATTACCCAGATCGAGCGATTTGCCCTGGCGGTACATAAGGGCGATATTGTCGGCCAAGATGGTCGCTTTAAAAATGTTTTATGCCTGGGAATTGGCGGTTCTGCCCTGGGGCCTAGGTTGATTTCAACGGCTCTTTCAAATCCAAAGAAGGATAAGATGAAGCTCTATTTTATCGATAATACAGATCCGGATGGCATCGATTATATGGCCGATATTTTAGATGGACAGCTCGGGAAGACCCTGGTGATTTGTATGTCAAAATCCGGAGGCACCCAGGAGACAAAGAATGCCCTGATTGAGATCGAGCAACTCTATAATAGCCACGGGCTTACATTTTCTAGGCATGCCTTGGCTGTGACCTGCAAGGATAGTAAGTTGGACCATCAGGCCAAAAAGGATGGCTGGATTAGCCGCTTTCCCATGTGGGACTGGGTTGGTGGACGAACCAGTGTAACTTCTGTGGTTGGCCTCCTGCCAGCTGCGTTGCAAGGTATTGATTTTAAGAAATTTTTATCCGGTGCCAGGGATATGGATTCCATCAGCCGTCGCCAAATAGAAGAAAATCCGGCGATGGTTTTGGCCGTGGCCTGGTATTCTGCTTCCCTGGGCCACGGGAAAAAAGACATGGTGGTGATCCCCTATAAAGACAGGCTGGGGCTGTTCACTTCCTATCTACAGCAATTGATAATGGAGTCCCTTGGTAAACGTCATGACGCCAATGGTTTAGAAGTGCATCAGGGTATTTCTGTCTATGGCAACAAGGGATCGACGGATCAGCATGCCTATGTGCAGCAACTGAGGGATGGTCTGGATAATTTTTTTGTCACATTTATAGAGGTACTGAAAGCAAGGGTCGGTGAGTCAATCGATATCGAGCCTGGGGTAAAAACCGGTGATTACCTTGAGGGGTTTTTTCTCGGTACACGGCTTGCCCTAACAGAGTCTGGCCGAGAATCAATTACTCTGACCATCCGCGAAATGAACGCCTATTATATGGGCATTTTAATCGCTTTATATGAGCGAGCAGTGGGATTTTATGCGTCGCTAATCAATGTCAATGCCTATGATCAGCCGGGAGTTGAGGCCGGTAAAAAGGCCGCAAAGGATGTACTTCGGGTTCAGCAATTGATCCTGGAATATTTATCTTCCCAAAATACCAATATGACCTCCTTGGAAATTGCCGAGGCCATTGGTGGGGATAAAGAATTGGTATTTAAGTTATTAGAGCATTTAGCTGCCAATGGTCGGGTCAGCCGGGAATGGAGCGATAGTGTCAGAAACCTAAAATATATGACAAAAATTAGCGATTAGCATTGACATCTCGGGAGAGGATATAATTCTACAATCAATTTAGAGGTAATTTAAATGTCGGTTAGCGTTAATTTGCGTAAAGGTGAGACCATTGATAAGGCGTTGAGGCGTCTAAAGAAAAAGCTTGAACGGGAAAATGTTCTAAGGGATGCACGGGCGAAACGCTATTTTGAGAAGCCCTGCGAAAAGAGAAGGCGTAAGGAAAAGATTGCCAAGTTCAATAATATGTTGCGGATGCGCTACGAGAATTCCTGATTTTGATTTATAACCGGTTTCGGGCAGAGGTTTTTTCTGTTTTTAAATTTATTGTAATCAGTACTGAAATCTGCACAATCTCCTAGGCGGTTCTGGATGCGAATATTGGTGACAGGTGGTGCTGGATTTCTGGGTAGGCATTGCGCGAGAAGGTTGCTATCCATTGGCAACGATGTGACTGTAGTAGATAACTTTAGGAAGGGTAAACCTGTGGCCTTGGATTCCAGCCTAAAGATCCATGAAGGCGATTGCGGTGACATGGCTTTTATCCGGTCGATTTTAAAAAATAATGCCATTGATTGTGTGATACATTTGGCAGATTATAATCAGATTAATGAATCTAACCAGTTGCCATTGAAGTATTACTCGAATAATTTCGTGGCTATGATGTTCCTGCTGCAGGCCGTTATGAGTGAAAATGTAAAAAAATTCATCTTCGCTTCCTCGGCCCAGGTTTACGGAAACGTCAGTGAGCACCTGATTACCGAGGCTACGATTCCCAATCCAATCAATCCATATGGCGAAACTAAGTTATTCTGCGAAAAGATGTTGCATGCTGTAGCGGGCCAAAATCATATCAACTATGCGGTGTTTCGGCATTTCGATATTGTTGGGCCAAATTGTCCCTGGGATTTGGATTCTATCAAAAATGGCCGGGCTTTCGAGTTATTTGGTACTGATTATCCCACCGCCGACGGTACCAATGAACGGGACTATATCCATGTGGACGATGCGGTGGAGCCCTATGGGTTGGTTTTGCCACTGCTATCAACCCATGGATTTGCAGGCACTTACAATATAAGTACCGGACGATCGACTTCGATGAAAGATGTGGTGGCCATCCTAGGTAAAGCGATCGGACGCGAGATCAAAGTGCTGGAAAATGCCAAAAATGTTTTTGAACCGGAGAGATTAGTTGCCGAACCAAGGAAAGCCCAGATGGAGCTCGGTTGGCACCTGGAACACAACGATATAGATGAAATTATTCGATCAGTCCTTGGGGCTGAAAAATAAAATACATAGTGCTGATTGGTGCCAGTGTTAATTCCACAGATTGTTCATATTTATGGGAGCCGATGGCCAGGGTTTCCACAAAGCCCAGGTTCCCCACATTGCTGCCTCCAAAAATGGCCGAGTCGGTATTTAGTATCTCCAGCCATCGTCCGCTTTTGGGAACGCCTATCTTATAACCTGTTCGTGTGACAGGAATTAGGTTACAAACCACCAGCATAAGTTCACCGGTGTTGCCCTTTCTAAGGAAGCTAAAAACGCTGTTGGTGTAATCATCGACCACCAGCCATTCGAAGCCACGGCAATCAAAATCGCTTTCGGCCAAGAATGGGTAATTTCCGTATATGGTGTTTAGCGAACCCAGCAGTGCATGAATGCCATTATGGTCCTGATATTGAAGTAAGTGCCAGTCAAGACTTTGGCAGTAGTTCCATTCGTTGGATTGGCCGAATTCACAACCCATAAATAGACATTTTTTTCCGGGCCAGGCAAACATCAAGCCATACAAGGATCTCAGGTGGTTTGCCTTTTCGAGCATGCCATAGCCTGGCATCTTATGTATCATAGATCCTTTCCCATGAACAACTTCATCGTGAGAGAATGTTAGGATAAAATTTTCCGAGTACTGGTAGAGCATGCCAAAGGTGAGCTGGTTATGGTGATGTTTTCTGAAAATCGGATCTTTTGAAAAATAGTTAATCGTATCGTGCATCCAGCCCATATTCCATTTGAGATCGAACCCAAGTCCGTAAAATTCAGTTGGTCTGGTGACGCCACCAAAGGATGTGGATTCCTCGGCAATGATGATTGTGCCAGGGAAATTACTGTGAATCAAGTTATTAGTTTCTCGTAAAAACTCTATTGCCGGGATGTTTTCATGGCCACCATATTTGTTAGGCACCCATTCACCGGGATTACGCGAATAGTCAAGATATAACATCGATGCCACGGCGTCGACCCGTAGGCCATCTATATGAAATATGTCCAGCCAAAATAACGCACTACCTGTCAAGAAGTTACTAACCTCATGCCTTTCGTAGTTGAAGACCAATGTGCCCCAATCCTGATGGATTCCCTGTCTCGGATCCGAGTGTTCATAGAGGCAGGTGCCATCGAAATTTGCCAGTGCAAAGGAGTCTTTCGGGAAGTGGGCCGGTACCCAATCCATGATCACGCCAATGCCATTTTGGTGGAAATGATCAACAAAGAACATAAAATCCTTCGGATTGCCATAGCGGCAGGTGGGGGCGAAAAAGCCAGTAACTTGGTAGCCCCAGGACCCGAGATAGGGGTGTTCCGTAATGGGCATGAGTTCTATGTGTGAAAATCCCAAGGATTTAACATAACTGCACAGTTGTATGGCCATTTCCCTATAGGTCAGTGGTCGATGGTTTTCTTCCAAAATCCGCTTCCAAGAATCCAGGTGTACCTCATAGATTGAGATTTTATTTTTTTTAAAATCCACGGAGGTTCGCATTCTGACCCATTGGCCATCATTCCATTTATAACCATGAAGTTGGGTTACAATCGAGGCGTTATTCGGCGGTGGTTCAAAAAAATTTCCATAGGGATCGGTCTTGAGAACCATCGAATTATCCTGACAAAGTATTTCGTATTTATATCTGAAATTTTCCAGGTTGGATGGCAGGAAGATTTCCCATATGCCAGATAAGCCAATTGGCCGCATAGGGTTATATCTCCCATCCCAGTTGTTAAAATCGCCAACAACCGATACGCGTTTGGCATTGGGAGCCCATAGGGCGAAACTTGTACCGACCACTCCTT
This sequence comes from Puniceicoccales bacterium, assembly GCA_031268545.1. Lineage (GTDB taxonomy): Bacteria > Verrucomicrobiota > Verrucomicrobiia > Opitutales > LL51 > JAIRTH01. The sequence continues at coordinate 7,400 of JAIRXD010000006.1, forward strand.
CGTGTGTAATTACATGAGCTCCAAGCTTTTCGTAAATCCTATGGTGATTCCCTTCGTTGAATAGATGGGCGTCGAAGTCGGACAGAATCGGTGGAAATGTATATGGATCGAGGCACTCATAGGAGCCGCCTTCATCGGTGGTGATTTTCAGTTTATACCTAAATGAATTTTGAATATGTTCTATAAATGCTTCAAAAAAACCTGTTTCGTGGATTTTTTCCAATTCCTGGGATCGGCCGGAAGCGAGGTCTATGGCTGTGCAATTTTTAGCGTTTTGCAAATAGGCCCGGATCACCACTCCCCGAATTCCATTGATCTCCATCACATCATGGATGCCAAGCAGGTCGTGAGGCGCAGAATTTTTTGCATCTACAAAAGACGCCAACTCATCCCTGCTTATGATCATAGAAAACAGTAAATGAAAAAATGAGCCATTGGCCAGATAGATTTTTGTGGCCTAAAATAAAACCTGCTAAAATTCTTGACACTTGGATTTGTTGGAGAATTTTTAAGTGGCTTGTATGTCCTTCGAAAAAGAAGTTTATATACCGGAACATGTTGCTATTATCATGGATGGCAATGGACGTTGGGCAAAAATTCGTGGACTTGAGCGTCTTTATGGCCACTATAACGGTGTTAGGGCTATCAAAGCTGTGGTAAGATCGGCAAGAAAAATCGGTATAAAATTTCTGACTTTATATGCATTTTCAACGGAAAACTGGCTCCGGTCGGCATCCGAGGTATCTGGTCTTATGTCACTATATGGCCGAGTGATGTTGAAATATGCCCGGTCGTTGATAAATCAAAACGTACGGTTTGAAACCATAGGTGATCTGGAAAAATTGCCACCAATGCTATGCGATAGAATAGATTCGCTGAAAGCACGTACTGCCCATTGCGATGGCATGCTATTGACAACGGCGCTGAACTATGGCAGTCGGGATGAGTTGCTCAGGGCAATAAATAGGGCCAATGAGGCCCATGTGGAAAGATTTTCACACTGGAAGGAATTTGAAAAATATTTGGACACCAGTGGGTTACCGGATGTTGATCTGTTGATAAGAACCTCCGGCGAGCAGAGAGTTAGCAATTTTTTACTATTGCAGTCTGCCTATGCTGAACTATATTTTCCAAAAAAATATTGGCCAGATTTTTTAGATGATGATTTCTTTGAGGCAATTCATGAATTCCAACGCAGGCAGCGTAGGTTTGGAAAGGTTATAGATGCTGGGTAGATTTTTTAGTACCATCATATTATGGTCAACTATTTTTGTGACTTTATATTTGTTTGGCGTATCCGGAGGCTTTTTTCTTCTGGTTCTGTCATCCGTCGCGACCCAGGCCGAGCTATATATATTATTGAGAAAAATGGGCTATAGGCCTTTGGAGTTGATTGGACTAATAGTTGGTCTGGCCATGCTTATCATCCCAAGGGTTGCGGTCAATCCCTACAGTTGCTTCGAAGTAGTTATTTCCTGTCAGGTGATTTCGGTGGTTGGGGTATTACTATATATAGTTATCTACGGGACTCCGTCATGGATACAGGAGGTCTTTATTCCAACGATACTTGGTGTGGTCTATGTGCCTTTGATGTTTTCGTTGCCAGTGGTGTTCATTCGCTATATAGAGTTTATCTGCGGGAGCGGTGTGCCGGCTTTATATATGATTGTTTGGATAGTTATCGTGGCGAAATCCAGCGACATGGGAGGCCTAATCGTCGGCTCTCTCATTGGTGGCCAAAAGATGTCGCCAGACTTCAGTCCCAACAAGACCGTTGGAGGCCTAGTGGGAGCAATCCTATTTTCTGTGATACTGGGTGCTGTAACCCAACCAATTATCGTTAGTAAATTTGAAATGTTTTCAATGAAGCTGGCACTGATCATTTCGGTGCTATTGGCTGTGGTTTCGGTGGTCGGTGATCTGGCGGAATCTGCCATGAAAAGATTGGCTAATGTCAAGGATTCTGGCGGAACTGTACCTGGTATTGGCGGAGTTTTCGATCTAACCGATAGTGTCATTCTGACGTTGCCTATGGGAATCCTATTGGTTAATTGGCTCATATTGTGATAGCTGACGGAAAGCTATTTGTGATTTCTACTCCCATTGGTAATCTGTCCGATATTACCCTGCGGGCGATTGATACATTGAAGACCTGTGACCTGGTTGCCTGTGAAGATACACGAAATACGAAGATTTTATTGAATTACTTTAAAATAGAGGCGAAACTCATCAGCTACCATGAATATAACGAAATTTCCAGAGCCAGGGAGATTGTAGCACTGATCAAAGATGGTCGGAAGATTGGCCTTGTCTGCGATGCCGGGACTCCTACCATCTCCGATCCCGGCTTCAGAGTGGTACGTGAATGCCGAAAAAATGATATAGAAGTTATTCCGATTCCAGGAGTTAGTGCTTTTCTGGCAGCATTATCCGTCGCCGGCCTTCCCAGTAATGCCTTCCTGTTCATTGGGTTTCTTCCAGCAAAAAGTGTTGGCAGAATCAAAGTTCTAGATAGACATAAATACAGCGATGTAACTATTATATGCTATGAATCCTGCCATAGGATTTCAAAGTCACTGGATGATATGCTATGTATTTTTGGGCCAGAAAGAGTTATTTCCATTTCTAAAGAAATAACAAAATTGCATGAATTTACATTTGTTGGATCGATTCCCGAAGCAGTAAAGTGGGTTGTCAATGACCAAAAAGGTGAATTTGTTATTGTTATTGCTCCAAAAGATTACAGCCTCTAATCATCGTGGTAGATGGCCAATATCAGTTGGATTTTTTTGACTTTTTAAAACATATTGAAGTGCATAGAAATTTAGCTAGCAATACCATAAATACCTATAAAAATTCCCTGAAGCAGTTCACAAAATTTCTGATTGAAAACAGCCTTGCGAATCGATGGACCGATGTTAGTGATATGCATCTGAGGGCCTTCGCCATCCATCTGTTGGGGTGCCAAAGTCGTGCTTCGGCTCTTTTGCGTATTTCTGTGGTGCGTGCCCTATTTAAGTTCCTCCATAGCTCCGGGGTTATACCGGATAACCAGTCGAATAATATAATCCTGCCGAAAAAAGAAAAAAGTCTTCCGAAGTTTTTATCTAAGAGCGATGTGCTGATTTTGTTGGAGAAACCTATGGCCATGCTGGTCACCGATGAAATTTCCGAATTTCTGGCCTATCGAGATAGCCTGATCATTGAACTACTCTATGGTGGTGGCCTACGTGTAAGCGAATTGGTTGATTTAAAGTATTGTGATATAGATTTTGGTCAATGTGTGGCCAAGGTTACCGGCAAGGGCAATAGGCAAAGGCTTTGCCCTCTGGGCCATATGGCCGTTAGAGCAATAGAATGCTTTAGGGCCAGGTTTCCTAGATGTGGTGACTCCAATGTGGTCAGCTCTATGAGTCGTAACAAATTGACTGTTAGACAGGTACAGAACCGTCTGAAATTTTACCTGAGAGCCTGCGGCCTTCCAATGGACATATCGCCACACAAAATTCGACATACCTACGCCACCCATCTACTAAATAATGGGGCTGATTTGCGTACGGTCCAGGAACTACTTGGTCACGAAAATCTCTCGACCACACAGATTTATACCCACGTGGAATTCGATAGATTGAAAGAGGTTCATAAAAATGCACATCCCCGGGGCTAACATCTATTCATAGCGTTT
>JAIRXD010000016.1 GCA_031268545.1 Puniceicoccales bacterium
CAAGGGTTATCCATTTATGTCCGGAAGAGATCCTTGGCTGCAGATGATAATTGAATGATTTTTTATATCAGCTTGGATGAAATAGCATTAGGATTGGTTATTTTCATCATACACGAAACATTTTAACTTCATGAACTCCAGTGAATTACATTCAGCAATATCGCTATGTCGGCACCAAATATGCCAATACTTTAGAGTCTGATATTTCCTTGAGTTCATCTATTAACATGATAATGGGAGAAATCAGACGAAAATTTATTAGTATACTTTCACCGGCAAAGATCAATCTTTTTTTGGCCATTACCGGAAAAAGAGTGGACGGATTTCATGAGCTATGCAGTCTATTTTCTCGGATAAATTTACAAGATAAGATTTTACTAGAAATGGATTTAGCTGGGCCTAATAACTGTTCCATTCTATCCACCGGAGTTTATAAAATACCACTGGATAAAACCAATACGATGGCCCGTGCAGTGGATATGGTTCGTCGGATAGTTGGGTTTAATGGAAGCGTTAACATTCGTATCCATAAAGAGATACCTCCCTGTTCAGGCCTAGGTGGTGGAAGTAGTAATGGGGCCAATGTATTTCTATCATTGCTAAAAATCCTTGGGCATCAAATAGCCATGGCAGAACTTCCGGGATATTTGGCAAAAATAGGTTCAGATTGTCCATTTTTTTTAAAAGAAACCCCACAATTGGTCTCCGGCCGTGGGGATATTTTAAAAGACCTGGAGGCTCGGCATGTTGATGGAATTCGCAGGATAAAATTCATGATTTTTAAACCAAATTTTGATATAAGCACGGCCTGGGCCTATGGACAAATTGTAAATAATTATACCCCTAAGTTACTTGTTAGAGAATTATTGATAAAATTTTTACAAAATCTGGAACAGGGAAACGCTGTTTCCATTTACAACGATTTTAACTCCCTGGTATTTGATCACTATCCGGAATTGAAAAAACTTAGAAAAATGTTAGCAGATAGAGGTTTTAATATGGCATTGACGGGTTCCGGCAGTGCCTGTCTGGTGAATTTCAATCATGGATCAGATTATAGGCTTATTTCATCTCTGGTGAAGGCCCAGCTTGGTCAGGACATCTTTGAGAGATCTGTAACATGTATGTAATGTAAGTTGGCCTGTGGCAATGCCATCTATGCATATGGATAATCATAAGTCCTTGACTGTAACCTAGGGAAATATAAAATCTAGCGCCGTGCGCTTAGTGTATAGGTGGTATCGATGGTTGATTGTTTTAATGTCGGCCTATTTTACCTGTACATACACCTTTGCGGAAATCGATGGCTCCAAGGAAATTGGAGTAAATAATTCGGAAAATCAGCCACCGAAGGATGATGAATGCGATCCGTCGGCAAATAAAACGGAAGCCAACTATGATGGATTAGATTGGGCAAATCGGGAATTTATTTTGATAAAAGCCAGGTCTCTTTGTTTCAATTCCGAATACGGAGAAGCCTTTAGGTTAGTCAATTTTATCCTTGGCTACGAACCAAACAATAGGGATGCTTTGTTTTTAAAAAATCTAATTACTAAAAAAATTCAGGCATCCAATGGGGTGAAACAAAGGCATATCATCGAATCCAAAACCCATATGATAGATGAGGTAAATCGAGCCTGGGGAATGCCAAAAATTGTCGATGAAAATGGCCCTATATCACCCGGAGAAATCTATGAAGAAGAGGATGTAATTAAAAAATTGTCAACCATTGTAATACCAAAAATTTCCTTTAATAAAACTCCCTTGTCCCAGGCCGTAGAAACGATAACCGAAATGTCAGAGCTATACGATAAAGATGGCAATGAAAACCATCGAGGTATCAATATAGTACTGATAAAATCAAACGATATTGATCCGAATATCACTTTGAGCCTAAAGACTCTATCCCTCGATAAGATTCTCAATTTTGTAGCCAAAAGCAGTGGATTTCAAATGGATCTGGAGGATAATACCATAGTGCTAAGCCAAATAGGGACTCCGAAGCTAAATAATCTGGAAACAAAATTTTTTACACTGTCCCGATCTTCCGTTGTGAGAATGACCGGACTACAGGACGACCATGTGGATTTTGCTGAAAAACCAGATGCCAAACCGATCAAGCCAGAAAATAAAAAGGATAAAAAATCTGGGAGCAAAACAATGGCCAGGAAAAAGACCACCAGCAGCCCAAAGCCAACTTTGATTGCCGAAGAAGAGAGATTGATAAAACAATTTCTACAACATGCTGGGGTGAATTTCGCCGGAACCGAAGGCAGTGATATGGCCTATGATGGAACTCAACTCATTGTAACACAAACATCTAGAAATATAAAAAGGGTCGCGGAAATATTGAGAAAATACGATGCGGTTAAACAGGTAGAAATCGAAACCAAATTCCTTGAAGTCCAGCAAAATGTTCTCGATGAGCTACATTTCAAATGGGATGTGTCCTTTGGCAATCCTTCCAAGAACAAATATTTTAGAACCGCTGGAAAAGATAACAAGGAAAGGGATGCTCTGAGATCATTAGGTGGAACCTTTGGCCTGCAGGATTCCACCAGCGGAGATGGATCAATTGTACAAAAAATAATCGACCCATCCACCGGTACGACCCATTTGGAAAAAATCGACATAGCCAATGTCATGCCGTCGCCACCAAGCGGTATAAACCTAGGTGCAAACATAGGTCCAATTGGTGCAATTACCGGTGTGTATAACTATGCAAAGGTCAATCTATTGATAAAAGCACTGGAACAGCAATCTGGGTCAGATTTAATGAGTGCTCCGAAATTAACGGTGCTGTCAGGGAAAACCGCTAAAATCACAGTTGCCCAGGAATTTATTTATCCAAGAACCTATGGGGCAATAACTTCAGATGTGGGTTCAACCACTAGTACCAGCGGTACCGGTGCCGCTGGTGTTACCATAACCGCCGGAACTCCCAGTGATTTTATTACCAGAAATCTAGGGGTTGAAATGAGTGTTACACCGGTGGTTGAGGAAAATAATTGCATAAGCCTACGCCTGGAACCCAGGGTCACAGAATTCGAAAGATTCATCGAGTATGGTGGCCGAAGCATAGCCATCTCCGGTGATACCACAGTAAATATTCCATCGGGATTTCTTCAGCCAATTTTTTCAACCCGGGAAATAAAAACCGAGGTAACCATATTCGATGGAGCCACCGTAGTGATGGGCGGGTTAACCCGAGAAGAGGTAAAAGAAGTCCATGATAAGATTCCAATTCTCGGTGACATCCCATTGGTAGGGAAGCTTTTTAGATCCAAAGGGGAAACATCACAGAAAAAAAATCTCCTAATTTTTGTTACGGCCAATATCCTTTCGCCAGGTGGCGTCCCACTGAGACATGCTAGGGCAAAAAATAATAGAACCAGAATATACCGAAATAAACCAAAGGAATCAGAATCAACCAGGTAATATGCCCCAGAGCTATAGAAACAACTCAAATTCACTAAAAAATCTCTTGATTTCCTTCTGGGCACTTTCGGCTGAATCGGAGGCATGGGCAATATTTCTCATCTTATCCTGGCCAAAATCACCGCGAATTGTGCCCTTTGGTGCTTGGCTGGAATCCGTCGGCCCAAGCAAATCCCTAACTTTTTTTATGCCATCATTTCCCTGCAATACCAGTATGATCACTGGGCTGGAACTCATAAATTCAACTATCTCTGGAAAAAATGAAAAATTTACCAAATGGGAATAGTGGTCCCTTAGAAGCTCCGAGTGAAGCCCCATCATTTTACAGGCAACTATTTTCAAACCAGCCTGTTGAACCCGATCAATAACCGTACCAGAAAGTTTTTTTTCCATGCAATCTGGTTTCAAAATCACCAAGGTATTTTCAATCATAGACCCTAGTGCTACTACATTTGCATCATTTTGCAATGGTATTTCCATACCTTTAGCAGGAATACTACTTTGACTGGCCGCTACATTGATGCACAAGCCCATATATATCAATATAAATTTAAAAAACATAACTAATTAATTTAGGATAATAAATTAAATATCTTTACAATATTAAAATTTGCTTGCAATATGGTAAAAACTCTATCAATTTGTTACCGATGTTTTTGATTGAGAGAAAATTTATCTATTTTCCCTATTATAATAGCCTGATAAATTTATCTCTATTATGTCGATGGAGTTAAAATGCCAGATTTATAATCTCTAGGCTATTTTGTAACTTTTATAACAATTTTAATCTAACTGAAAAATTATGCAAAAATTTATAGGTGCAGTGAGTTTAGTATGTGGCACAGCCATAGGAGCAGGAATTATAGCGCTACCATTGGCGTTGGCAAAGATCGGAGTGGTAATCACTGCGGTTCTTCTGATCGCCAGTCTGTTGGTTTCCTATAGGACATCCTGTATAATGATA
>JAIRXD010000048.1 GCA_031268545.1 Puniceicoccales bacterium
CCAAAAAAAGATAAAGTGATCTCCGTAAAAAAACAGAGTATACCAAAACAATCCCAGAAATGACCCGGCCGTCCCCGGAGCCATAACCTTTTTGCCGATAAAAAGCGTGGCAATACCAACCACAATCCTTGAAGAAAGAATTTTAACCCAAAGCGGTCGAAGTACATACATATCAATCTAAATTAAAAACATTTTTATATTTAGTCAGATAGGATATGCCGGAAATCAATGTAAGCGCCGTAGCAATTAGAAACAAAATCAACCCAGAATAATAAAAAAAATCCATCACCAGCTTCGGTATCGCCAAAGCCCAATCGCTGGCCAACGCCTTCCAAATTATCAACACCCCAACGGATACTATCTGAATTACGGTCTTTATTTTTCCCAATCTATTGGCAGCTATGACAATACCATCGGACGAAGCAATCAATCGCAATCCGGTCACAAGGAACTCTCGGCCAATGACTAATAAAACAAGAAAAAGCGTCCATCGGGGCAATATATTCAGCGCCAACATGGATACAAATAGCCCAACCATAAATATCTTGTCCATCAAGGCATCCATAAACTTACCGAAATTCGACACCATACCGCATCGCCGAGCCAAATAGCCATCCAGCCAATCTGTCCAGGAAGCAAAAATAAATACAAATAGGCTCACCGTGGAAGTAAACCTTACATCAATATACAGCAACGCCACCACAATAAACAGTGATGGCACCCTGGACAAAGTCACACAGTTAGCAATATTCACTTATAAAACGGCTACTTTATGGCTTTATACGGCGTTGTGACCGCTGACTCTTTTTCTACAACCCCACTGACAGTCGCCATAGAATCATTTGCTGAAACGGTTTTCGCTTTTTCATCATTAACAACCTTCGGAGGAGCCGATGCATTCAATCGCTTAATGGTTTCTTTGGAAATATCCAGCGAATCATCGGAGTAAACCACATTCTGGTCAATTTTACTAAGAACAACAGCTGCTCCCTTCTCACTCGCTATCTCACCAACCACCTTTTTGATAACTTCCATCTGCTTCGAAAGCTCATCTCGCTGTAACTGAATTAAATAGTCATCTGCTTCGGATTTAAATTTATTTAAAACCATTCCATTTTGATACAACTCGGCTTCCTTTGCCTCGGCTTCTTTTTTAAATCTACTCTTTGCCTCATCGGCTATGGCTGGGTTTTCCGCCTTTTCATTGAGATCTTTCACCTCTTTGTCGAGCTTCATATGCCGCTCAACCATCGCCTGCAACTCCTTCCGAGCAGCTTCTACCTTGACGGTCAATTTATTTTTTATCTCCTCAATTTTATAATACTCATCCAAAACCTTCTGAATATCTAAAATTAGAATGCCACTCTCAGATATTTTTGATGGCACATCCGCCGCCGTCCCGCCTCCGCCAACCATGGCTCCACAGGCCAATAGTACCACCGAAAACACACAAAAAATAGGTAACAAAAACTTTTTCATATTAAATAATCATACATTCAACTGACCGGAGTAATTATATTTTTATTCAATTAGGCAACAAAAATTATTAAAAAATAAAAAATTTTACTCCCCACCGGCAAAGGCTATCGAGAATTTTACAGAAACACTCGCCTTCTCATCCTGAAAAACCGAACCCTGCATTATCATGAATTTACCTATAAATTCCAAAAGTTCTGCCTTTAATATCACTGTATCACCGGGAAAAACACTCCTCCTAAATCTGGCATCATTTATTTTGGCCAGCACAGGCACCATATTTTCCATGGCAACGGATTCCTTCGTTAACTTGTTGATGGCAAAGTAGGCTGCCACCTGGAACACCGCCTCGCAAAGTATAACCCCCGGAGTTATTGGATAACCTGGATAATGCCCTTTATAAAAAAAATCATTTTCACTAAATGTCTTCTGAACAATGGCATTGGTATCGCCAATCTCTATAATTTTATCCAGAAACAAAAATGGTGGCCGATGGGGAATCAAATCTTCCGGATTAACCATCAATCCAACGCCTCCAATCCATGCAACTCCTCATCGCTCCAACTCTCGCCGGGAATATCCATTATCTCATCATCAGGAATATCGTAGTCTTCGCTGAACTCATCATCCCTAGAAGTATCCTCATCCAGATCGTAACCAGCTGGTATATAATCCAATATGAAACCAATCTCGTCGAACAGATGAACCGCTGAACCAGCCACATATCTTTCATTTTGCACATCCCGTATGCTTTCCTCAAGTTCCTGTGGATCGATTGGTCGCTTAAATTCCAAGAGATCGTTCAGCAACTTAACTCGCATCAGTACTATGTGATCCACAAATTCGGCATAGGGGCCTTCGCTTTCAGAAATCACATTGGGCAGGCAAAACAGCCTCTCCAAAGATTCCAGCACCTTGACATCAACCCTGGTGAGCTTCACTTTATCGTCATTGATCACATCCTCTATGCGAAATTTATAGAACGCATTTTCCAGTATATCATCTCTAAAACCATAGGGCTTCAATGGCGCAATGAGGTCTATAATATGATCAAATTGCTTTGGATCTATAATGCTTAGGCAGTCCACATCCCATTGAATGTCGCTGCTAACCTTATCTACCCACCAATTGAAATCATTGCCCAACCGAACAACACACCATTCGAGATTATCTTTATTTGACACCATTTATGTTAAAAATATTTAACCTATTGTGCCAATATTAATCTCCCAGCCTTGGTAAAGTAAAAAGTTATGAAATATTTACTGAAATATTGTATATGCTGTAATTTCTATTATATAAGCCATAGCTTACTATACATAATAGGCCTTTGATTTCTACCCTAAAATTATTCATAAAATGTCTGAAATACCTCAAAATTATACGACTCCAAAAAATCCTGAGCAATACAGCTTTGAAGAGTTGCTGGAATTACTCGACAACGGCATCGATGCCATAGACAACAAAAAGCTATCCAATACGCCATCCGCCGATGTTGGTAAATTCCTTGGGCGTCTAACATCAGCGGAGCAACAATTTATAATACAAAAACTATCAGCACCCATTGCCTCGATGGTCCTGGCATCCATGGCACCGGATGATTCGGCCGAAATAGTAGGAACCATGAGAGATTTTCGAGCCGTACGAATCATCGAAGAACTGGAGCCGGATGATGCCGTAGATCTATTCCTAAATCTAGAAATCAAAGACAGGGAAAGACTTATAGCAAAATTACCCCGAGAAACCGCCGATACCATTCGAAATTTACTCAAATATGATCCCAATACGGCCGGCGGCGTCATGACCCCCTATGTCACCATCCTGCGGGTATCCATGATCGTCGACGAAGCCATTCAGCATATACGGCGAGAAAAAAATGAAACCGAAAATACCGACACTCTCTATGTCATTGATAATCAGAGAAAACTGGTTGGCACCACATCGGTTAGAAATTTAATATGGGCAAAATATGATCAAAAGGTAGCCGACATCATGGACACAGATATCACCCATGCCTGTGATTATCAGACCGAGGATAAAAAAGTCGCCCAAATAATGACTGAATCCGGACTGCAAACCCTACCGGTCATCGACGGCCAGGGCCGACTGCTGGGCATAGTCACCCACGATGATGTCATAAATATACTCCAGGAAGCCGCCACATCGGATATACAAAAATTTCACGGTGCCGGCTCCGACGAAACCATAAACGATTCCATCATTTACAGTGCCAATAGGCGCATCCCTTGGCTGATCGTAAATCTTTTCACAGCAATGATTTCTACCAAAATAATATCACTGTTCTCGATGCAAATTCAGGAAATGACTGCTCTGGCGGCCTTCATGAATCTCACCTCCATTCTCGGCGGAAATTCCGGAGCCCAAACCCTGGCGATCGCCATAAGAGGGTTTGCCCTGGGAGATTTTCATCCGGGAGATGCCAGAAAAGTTTGCCTAAGGGAAGCAGTTAAAGGCTTTGTAAATGGCCTGGTAATTGGGTTATCCGCAGCGATCATAGCGTTGGTATGCAGGCACAATATTCTGTTCTCTGGAGTCATATTCATATCCATAGTTTTGAATATGATAATGGCCGGGCTATGCGGTGCCATGATTCCTGTTATACTGAGAAAACTTCGGTTTGATCCGGCCAGCAGTTCCTACATCATGCTGACCACCATCACTGACTCCTTCGGCATATTCGTATTCCTATCCCTGGGGACCATGATTCTCCTATGAGTACATTTTGAATTGTTTTTCATAATCTTTTTTATAGTATATTCACCGGGATGTAAAGATGAAAACTAGTACCATTATCGCTACTATCAATGGAATGCTCGGGGAAATCGGATCTGCCCTTGGCCTGAATTTAGGCCTAAGAAGCGATGGACTTTGCGTCGTAAAACAGGATCAATCTGACTTCGAGTATATAATCGAGCTATCTCATAGCGGCGAGTTATTATATATATATTCACCGGTCGGCGATCTGCCAGTTGAAAATAAATCCGATGCACTGGAATATCTTCTGAAGCTAAATCTCTATGGGATAGAAACAAACCAGTGCAGCCTTGGACTGGATGCCAAAACAAATAAGCTGGTGCTATCCTATAGCATACCCGTAGAGATTCTCAATACAAGCTTGCTATCAAATATACTTTACAATTTCTTTTCCGCTGTGCCAAAAATATCGAAAAAAATCGAAAGCTTCGTCCAGTCAGCCCCACAACAATCTCCAACACAACCAGATAAATTACCCCAATTGCTAACAATGGTATAAAATGACCTACGACATTACAGTAAATACCAAAGGAGATACGGATCAGATAGGCATGATAAATGATTATCTCAATGCTGTAAATCAAGAGACCCATGTAGAAAATCCGACAATTTCGACGGCCAACTCATTTGGTGACATTGCAGAAACCATGACCAGCGCACCTGGAAATATTGATCTAACAGGCCTTAGGGTAACCGATGATTTGCCCAGCATCCAATCGGCAGGCACAGTGGAGAGCCATGGCAATGAGCCAAAGGTTGATCTCGGCGACGATAATCACAACGGCATACCAAATTATCTTGACGCCGAAGGCACTGACACCGAAGCGTTTATAGATAGCGATAAGGATGGCATAGCAGATAAATTTGACGTAACCGGCAGTGCATCGAATGTAGATCAATCTCAGGATATCAAAGGCACTTCGGAAGAACGAGTTAGGTCTTCCCTAACCTCGGCGATAATGACATTACTGCAATTCGATTTTAGCCTGGCGCTAGGAGGGGCCGATCCCAGCGAAAATGAAGCCAATAAAATTGGAGCCTTGGCCCAAACCTCGCTTGGGATAATAGCTAATAGAGATGCAAAAGTTCAAGATATAGATAATTCCAGAAATGTGAGCCAGGAAATGAAACAGCACAAAGTTAGGACAAATAAGCTCAAACTTAAACTGCTTGAAAAGACAGTGCTGACCGGAACCAGACCATTGGCCAGCACAGAAAAAACTTGATTCAAAAGTTTTTCGAAATATATACCAGTAGGCTCGAAAAATATTGCGACAAAGAATTCAGCGATCCGTAATCAACTCAATAGCAATGCCATCGATCAGACCGCCAATAGGCCATCGATGATATAAATATTGCCCAGAAAATCTTGACTAAATTTCTTGAATTTTACAAAAATCATGCTATCGATGACACTGTGCCTCTGAATGTTTGCCCATTATACAAATTACCTGATCAAATTGCAAAAGGCAAATCTATTAAGATCCCTCGAGGTTCCAAAACAGGTCCGGTTGGATTTTTCCAGCAACGATTACCTGGGATTGGCAAACTCGCCATCTCTTTTAGAGGCGGGCTATGAAACGGCAAGGCTATATGGCTCAGGAAGTACCGGGTCAAGGCTTTTATCCGGAAACAGTAATCTATTCGAAGACTTCGAGGCTCAAATTGCAACTGATTCCAGGACCGAATCTGCCCTGCTATTCAACTCAGGCTTCGATGCTAATATTGGAATTTTTTCTTCGCTTTTTGACAAAAATGACCTGATGATTTTTGATAAATTAAACCACGCAAGCATGTATCGTGGCGCGGCACTTTGCGGCGCTAAATTACTGCGATATAATCACTTGGACTATATCATGCTTGAACATATTTTGAAAAATAACGCAAATAAATATAAAACAATTGTACTGGCTTCGGAAACCCTGTTCGGCATGGATGGTGACCTGGCAGATCTAAAAACCTTAGCACATCTATCAACCACTTACAATACAATGCTGTATCTGGATGAGGCCCATGCAATTGGAATACAAGGCCAAGATGGCTATGGATTGGCAACAGGCTTTGAACTGGATAAAAATCGAACGATTTTGATGGGCACATTCAGCAAAGCCCTGGGCTCAACCGGTGGATACGTGGCCTGCAATACATTGATTAAAAACATTTTAATAAACCGATGTCCTAGCTTTATATATTCGACGGCCCTGGCACCGTTCTGCATCGGAGCCTCGGCCTGTGCCTGGGAAATCGTAAAAACAAAAACAAAAGAACGAATGGGTCTGATCGAAACATCCAATGGGCTAAGAAATGCACTTAATGCACTTGGCTATAACACATTAGGAAACAATACTCCTATCATTCCAGTGCAATTCAACTCCTGCGATGAAATGACTAGAAAAAAAGAAAATTTGTATAAAAATGGCATACTGGTATCAGGCCTGCGTCGACCAACCGTACCAAGTCCTCGCCTGCGTATCGCACTTAATATCAAGCACATAGAAAGCGATATCACCGAATTATTAAAAGCTCTTTCATGAATGACTACGCCTTTGTTTTGGCCCACGGTTTCGGTTTTAATGACAACTATTGGAAAAATTTCATTCAGCAACTTGGCAGTACAAAA
>JAIRXD010000031.1 GCA_031268545.1 Puniceicoccales bacterium
GCATTGTTTGCTAGAACGATATCATGCTCAAGGCTACAATCATGGGTGACATGGGAACGGACCGTGAATAGACTGTGAGTTCCAATTCTGATCGCTCGGTCCTTTGCCAATTGTCACAATTCCAGCATCGCTGATTTTAAAATTAGTTATTTGGGGAAGACCTCCTAGGGCGGAAAAACTATCGATTATGCAGTTGTTTCCGATGGCACAGCGGTGGACCAGACAATGGGAACCGACGGTAGTGCCTTTTCCTAGCTTAACTCCTTCTCCTATAATGGAATATGGGCCAATGGATACATCCTCCCCCAGAATGACCGAATCGCTAACTATTGCCGATGGATGGATCTTGGACATCTGGAGATGAATTCTAGGAAAACTGATTTAAAAATCTTAAATCATTCTGATAAAACATCCTAACGTCATCGATGCCCTGTAGCAGCATCGCAACCCTTTCGAGGCCAACACCAAAAGCAAATCCAGAAAATTTTGTGGAATCGTAACCTACGGCATTGAAAACTTCGGGATCAACCATTCCACAGCCAAGAATTTCTATCCACTGGTTGCTCAAGGTTCCCAAATTCTTGGACATCATATCAACCTCGAAACTTGGTTCGGTGAATGGAAAAAAACTTGGCCGCAGTCTGAACTTTATGTCATCGCCGAAAAGGGTGTGTAGCAAGAAATTCAAAACCGCTTTCAGATCGCAAACCGTAACGCCTTCAGCCACATATAGCCCTTCGCATTGATGAAAATTCGCACTGTGGGTTGCATCAACGGTATCCCGACGAAACGTCCTGCCCGGAGCAATTATTTTCAGTGGCGGCTTCTCTTTTAGCATGGTTCTGATCTGTACCGTAGATGTATGAGATCGCAGTAAGTAACGCTCAGTTAAGTATTTACTGGCAGATGACACCACTGTATCTTCGGGCAAAAAAAATGTATCCATTTCGTCTCGTGCCGGATGATTTTTTGGTGTATTCAGCGCATCGAAGCAAAACCATTCGGTTTCAATCTCGGTTCCTCTGGCCTCAGTGAAGCCGATTCGCCCAAAAGCTTCTTCGATTTTTCTTTGAATTTGGGTAATCGGATGCAGCGTTCCGGGTGAATCATAGCCACCAATGGAGAACTCAATCGGTTCTGGCCCAAGCTTTTTTGTAAACTCTAAGCTATCGATTTCCTCAGATCGATCGGCAATGAGCCGCTCCAACTCATTTTTTATATCATTTATGACTCTTCCCACCGATGGCCTTTCATCGAGTGGCAGGGAAGCAAGACCTTTCATTGCCAAACGAATAACACCTTGGTTTCCAAAGACTTTCGTTCTTAAACGATCCACAGCTGAATGATGCCTAGCATCAATCAATTCTTGTTTTACATCGTCTATGAATTTGTCTAACGAGGCCAGATCTATTCCGTCCTGGACCATGGTTAGCTGGCTAACTGCAGAGCTGCTTTAGCTTTTTCGACAATCGTTTTGAAAGTTGCATAATCATTTATTGCTATCTCGCTCAACGACTTACGATCAAGCCCGATATTAGCTGCTTTTAATCCGGCGATGAATCGGCAATATTGCAAGCCAAGTTCACGGCAGGCCGCATTAATCCTGATTATCCATAGCTGTCGCATATGCGTTTTATGTTTTTTTCTATCTCTATAGGCAAATCTACCTGATCGATAAACCTGTTCTTTCGCATACCTATATAACCTCGACTTGTTGCCGAAATATCCACGAGCCATTTTGAGAACCCGCTTCCGGCGTTTCCTCGTGGCCACTGCATTTGTTACCCTTGGCATATTTTTCCTTGATTATAGTTAAGACCAATAATCTAACTTAACATCTTTTAATGCAACGCGTTAAAGTCCACAAGAAATAGCTCTCAATATTCGTTTTGAAAAACCAATCGAAACCTGATGATCTCGCCTGGCAATTCGTTTCTGTTTGACAGTTTTATTCCTTAAAAAATGTCTGTGCCCAGAAGTTCTGCGCAATACCTTACCAGTTCCAGTCACTTTAAACCTCTTCGCGATAGATTTGTTAGTCTTCTGCATAAAAAAACCTTAGATACTCAATGCATTTGGACGAAATTTGTAAAGCGTTTTTTTCAAAAAATATAAAAAATTTTGATAAAGTTACCATATATCAATGGGTTTTTTGTTCCAAAGATCGACCTATTATGGAAGTAATTTCAAAATAGCGAAGGAATTCAACTCCGAATTTATCTATGGAAAGGTTCAACTGCCAGACTTCTATTCCTTTTTTCATGGAATCATTCATAGCCTCAAATATTTCCACGTTGTACTTGCTGGGAGCTGGTGGAATAAATTTTGGCGCATCGAACACAAAACAGGTCAATAAAATGGCTCGATGGTTTTTATCTAAGCTGTTGCCAAGTTCATGGATATGTTTTATGAATCGATCCAACGTCATCAGGCCATGATTTGGCAGCGCCTCGTCAGGATTTATAAATAGATGAATGAGTGGCATTTTAACTTCAATATAGGTATTGCCAACGCGGAAATCCAATCTAGAAGAACCGAGGGTTTGTTCCCGAAGGACCATTTCTCCCACCGGAGCCAGGTTACCAAGCAGTCCAGCCTTTAGAAAATGTTCCACATATTTATTAACGGCAATTTGATTGATTCCGACCCAATTTTTCTTAGGATTATCAATGGTATCCAGGGAAAATGCTTCCACCGTATGGATGGTTTTTCGATGTTTATTGGTGGATTTTGATAGCAAACATGGCACATCATTGAAGATAATTTTTCCAACTTTCCCTGTGGTTGGACAGTGGCATTTCTCCAGCTTTCCTTCTATTTCCACATTCATCAGAAACCGATTTGGTCTGGATTTTATAATCCCTTCGGTCAGGGGAGCATCGAATTTAAATTCTGAAGAATTCCCTAACTGCTTTATACATACAGACATCCCGCATTAGAGTAAATGGATAAACCCCACTTTGTAAATTGTAATTTTTACCGGCCGATGCATTAGTGGCCGGAGCAGTAATCAATAATCTTTAAAAGTTCTATTTGGTCGATGGCTAGAGAATAGTGGTCGATGGTTGGAGAATAGTGGTAGGGAATGGTGGAGGTGGCGGGAGTCGAACCCGCGTCCTGCAAAATTTCAAAGAATGTATCTACGCATATAGTCGATAATCAACTTCATTCCGACAAATCAGTCGACAAATTTACCGTAACTAGCATCCATTTGATTGCATTGTAGCTTCGGATGCCAAGCCACAATGTTTCTCGCTGTTTATACACCGATTCGGTTTTAGCGAGAATCAAACCGGTCGACGTGCTGCAATTAGGCAGCAAGGGCGACAACTTCGTTGCCGAAGTCAGCCGCTATGACATTATCTTTATCTTTGCCATTTATGTTTTTCGATGGATTTTTACGGAGCCAACCATCATCTCCGATACGCAACATCAATCTACGTTCCACAGTCGAAACCAGACACCCCCAATCAAAATGGTGCGGGCAGACGGAATCGAACCGACGACACCAACTTGGAAGGCTGAAGTTTTACCGCTAAACTATGCCCGCGATGACGCATTACATGGTTGAATCCATAATAATTTGTCAAGATTTTTCTTATTTTATAGCCCAAATTTTTCTATCGTATCGCTAACTCTTTTGCCAACAATTGGTAGCCAATTCTTTATGCTGAACATATTTCTTTTTTCTGCCAGATCCTTGGTGGATTTTCGATATTCTATGATAATGGTTTTAAGGTTTTTTGCTTTTTTAATATCCTGGGTGTATCTCGGTGTTAATTTTTTTGGTAGACCATACCAGGTCCATTCTATATCCCAGGCTACCAATGGCTTAGTTGTATCTATCTCATTGGCTAGTAATTTATTATATTTTTTAACGAAATTTGGTGTTTTATTGGAAAATGTTCTTGTGGTGAGAGCCGTTGGTTCCTTTTCCAGGACCGATGCGATGCCATCGCCGTTATTCAGCGCTTCTAATATCGGAATGGGGTTTATGCCAATGAGATTTAATCCATTCCATTTGCCATGGAAATTTTTATCATTGGGGCCATAGATTTCGTCATACCAACTTTGGAAGCTGGCATGGTCTCCTAATTGTAGGTCGATTTCGAAATGTAAATGCGCAAGGTTCTTATCGATTTCGAAGGTGTTTGATGTCCTGCCCATAACTCCGATTACTTGGCCACACTTTATTAAGTTGTTCCGCTTGATATTGTCGTTGATCTTACTCAGATGGGCATAGAGTGAACAAATCTTAATATCCAAATAAATATGTTCCACTATAACGTATTTTCCATAGCTACTTTTTGAAACCTCATCGTTTACATATACCACCATACCATCCTGAATGCATAATACGTTATCAATCGGGCTATTAGTATCGTCGCGTCTAAATGATTTCAGGTCGATACCCTCGTGATACTTGGTGTTATTTTCTCTGACAAATCCGAAACCACCGGATTCAAATCTTCCGGATTCGGTT
>JAIRXD010000027.1 GCA_031268545.1 Puniceicoccales bacterium
TGATCTACTCGTTTATCATTCTTTTGGTTCTTGATTTTATTGGCATAGTACTGGGCCGCTTCGGTGTATTTGCCAGCGGCGTATAGTTTTTCGCCATCGCTGGGAACAGCACTGGCCGAGTCATATAATAAAAGATACATGACAATGAAACTGACGATACGTGTATATATTGGGTCTCTATTTTTATTTTTTACATTATTTGCCTTTAGTAACAATTCCAATACCAAAACAATGATTGCCAGGAATATTGCGATTTGAAATTTTTCATTATATACCTTTTCCTCACCGATCTTGTCCGTAGAATCGCTGTGCTTTGATGCTATGGTTTTGGTTAGATTATCTATCCCCGAAGCTGATAGTTGGCAATAGGTTCCACCGGTTTCATCGGCAATGGCGGAGAGTGTTTCTTCATCAAGTCTAGTTTTCACCTTATTGCCGGCTTTATTTTTCAAAAAAGTTTGATTTCCAGCTTTATCCAGGATTGGTATAAATTCACCTTCAGCGGATCCTATGCCCACGGTATAGGTGGTTATTCCGATTGATTTTGCCTTTTTGGCTGCTGCTATAGCAGAATTTTCCAGTTCTTCTCCGTCGGAGAACAGCACAAGAAGCTTGCTAGAAGTATCTTTGGAGAACACATCGCAGGCTATTTTAATGGCGGTTCCCACTTCGGTGCCTTGGTTTTGTATGGTATCCGTATCCAATACGGTAAGGGCTTGGTCGAAGGCTCCATAGTCCAATGTTAATGGGCATTGAAGGAAGGCGCTTCCGGCGAATGCAATCAGGCCAAGCCTATGGCCTGGAAGCTTCTGGGCCATGTCTTTTATGGCCATTTTGGCCCGCTCTAATCGATTTGGTTTGATATCACAGGCCAACATGCTCCTGGAGACATCGATGGCAAACATGAGATCCATTCCGGTGGCCTGACGTTGCTCCAGTTTATATCCATGCTGGGGCCGAGCCAATGCCAAGCAAATCAATGCTATGGCCAGGCAGAAGAAAAAATTTTTCACCCATTGCAACCGAAAATTGTAATCCTTTAGCAGAATGACAAATAGTCTTTCCGAAGCAAAGGCTTTTAATCGTTTGGTCCTTCTTCTCCCTCCGAATGTGAATATCAATACCACTCCCAGTAGAACGAAGGGTAATAGGTACAAAAAAATGACATTTCCAAACCTCATGGTATCCGTTGTAGTTTAGTGTTTTTTAATAGCGCCTCGATGGCCAATAGCACCAGTGCGGCTATGGCAAACCAATGGAACAGTTCATCATACAATGAGTAATTTTTGATTTTTATTTCGGTTTTTTCAAGGGCATCTATGGTTTTATATATTTCTAACAATTGATCTTTATTGGTTGCTTTAAAGCACTTGCCTCCGGTAATTTCGGCGATATGTTTCAGTGTATCTATGTTCATTTCGCTTTTCATTTCTTTTAATATCGGCTTTCCGAAAGGATCTTTGGCCACGCCACCATTTTCGTCTGGATAGGCATACCTGGAAATACCATTGGTACCGATTCCCACCGTATATATTTTTATGCCAAAGGCAGCGGCGGCCTCGGCAGAAACGCTGGGTGATATGTTTCCTACATTATGATCACCATCGGTCAATAGCACAATTATTTTACTTTTGGCCAGAGAGTCCTTCAGTCGATTTGCACATATGGTGATGGCCGAAGAGATAGAAGTACCATTATCTTTTATAATGCCATAGTGTAGGCGTTCTAGGTTATCACTTAACCATTTATGATTCATTGTTGTGGGACTTACCAGATAGGCTATGCCGGAAAATGCCACCAGGCCAAGTCTATCATAGCTTCGCATTTGAATGAATTCACCTAGGACTTGTTTTGCCACATCTATCCTGCGGGTCATTGGTTCACCCATGGTCCAAAAATCCAGGCAAAGCATGGAACCAGACACATCTATGGCTAGCATTATATCTATAATATTTACATTGGTTTCCGAGAATCCATTTGGATGTCGTGGCCGTGCCATGGCTAACATTAGTAATGCAATGGATGCCGTGCGCAATATTACCAAAAATCTACCAGCACTTGTTCTTCGGGGATTTGCGATGGACTTTATGGTGGAAGTATTTGAAAAAAACAGGGCCACCGGTCGGCCAACCTTTCCCATAAACCAATACAAAATTGGCAAGGTCAGTAGCAGCCAAAGGTATTCGGGATTAGCAAATTCTATGTTCAATTCTTCCCTCCTTTAGATTTTTGTTCGATGATATTGTGATATTGCCTGTTCTTTTTACGCTCTATAATCCTAACCAAGTTGCAGGCTTTAACATAAATTTCACGCTGTTGTTTATCCGAATAGATTTTGGCAGCAAATTTCGCAAAATCCGAATATTTTAATATGTCAGCCAATAGGCTTGAAGTTTGCCAATCCAATTTTACGCTTTTATCAAAGATTTTTAAAAATTCCTCACTGGTCTTTGATATTATTCTGATATTGTATTCGCGCTGTAGATAATAGCGAATGGCGTTTGACATTAGGATTGCGAACTCATTTGTCGTTTCCGGTCCGATAAATCCTCTGGAATGCTTTAGGTTTCGGAAAACTTCTTCGAAGGATGATAGTGGAATCGGTGGTGATTTTTTCCGTTTTAACCTTCTAAAGACGAAGTATAATATCAATGCTAGCAACCGCAGCACAGCAATGATAACAGAGACCAAGCACCAGTGATTTCCTGTTTCAACTGGTTGAATAAATGGCTTCAAATCGAATAAACTAGCCAATTCTTGCCCTTCTTCCGAATAAACCAAAGGCATATTTGAAGTCAAAAATAAAATAAAACACAACACAATCCTCATAATT
>JAIRXD010000072.1:2500-6732 GCA_031268545.1 Puniceicoccales bacterium
AGAGCCTCTTTAAAACACACAGCCTTGCCGGCAATGATATGCATCAATGGACCACCCTGAAGACATGGAAAGACGGCCGAATCGATCTCTTTGGCAAATTCCTTTTTGCACATTATCATGCCACCACGGGGCCCCCGGAGGGTCTTATGGGTAGTCGTGGTCACAAAATCCGCATGATCCATCGGACTATTATGCAGTTTTGCAGCCACCAAACCGGCAATATGGGCGATGTCTGCCAGCAACAACGCACCACAGGATTTAGCTATTTCACCAACCCGCCTAAAATCTATGGTCCTCGAATAGGCCGATGCCCCTATGGTTATCATTTTTGGTTTTATTTTATGAGCCAATTCCTCCATCGCATCATACTCGATCATGCAGGTTTCTTCGGAGACGCCATAATGGGCGACATTATAGAGCATACCGCTTATATTTTTAGGATGGCCATGGGTAAGATGCCCACCATTTTCTAGAGATAGAGTCAGAATACTGTCTCCGGGCTTTAGCATCGCCATATATACGGCGGTGTTGGCCTGGCTACCCGAATGGGGCTGCACATTAACATGTTCTGCACCAAAAAGTTCCTTGGCCCTTTCTATGGCCAATACCTCAATCTCATCCACATGGTCACAACCGCCGTAATATCTGCGACCAGGATAGCCTTCGGCGTACTTATTCGTCAGCACACTACCAGCCGCCGCTATCACAGCCTTCGATGTAAAGTTCTCCGAAGCAATTAGCTCAATATAACTTTGCTGACGGTTTTCTTCGCGACCAATTGCATCGGCCAGATCAGGATCGTATTTTCCTAAATAATCTGTGTAATTTCCTAGCATATAATTTCCTAAAACTGTTCCCTGGGATGAAATTTTTCATATTCGGATACAATGCGTTTTTTATTCACATGGGTATAGATCTGGGTAGTCGATATGCTTTCGTGGCCAAGCATTTCCTGAATATACCTCAAATCTGCGCCATTCTCAAGCAAATGGGTAGCAAAACTATGTCTCAGCGAATGGGGACTTATCTTTGACGATAGACCGGCTGTAGCGGAGTAATATTTTATACTCTTCCAAAAGGTTCTTGGAGATATGGCCTTGCCACGCAAACTTAGGAACACACTGCTATCGGTTTTTATTTTTACAAATTTACTTCTACCCTGGGCCAAATATCTGCGCAGGGCTTCCATGGCCGGCTGCCCAATGGGAACAATCCGTTCCCTGCTTCCCTTGCCATGAATCCTTAAAAAACAATTTTCAAAATCGATTTCATGGAGCTTGATATTACATAGCTCCGAGACCCTTAGACCGCTGCTGTAGGCTAGCTCTATCATTGCCTGGTCTCTCAGCCCAACCTCGGAATTTGGGATCACAGCCAATAATGACACCACGGAGTTAGAGGACATTGCATCGGGTATGCTTCCCTGTTTTTTTGGAAAAAGACACATCAACACCAGATTATCATCGGTGATCTTATCCATTACAAAGAACTTAAATAGAGTCCTCAGCATCGAAATTTTTCTGGCCATGGTCGACGGACTATATCCCTTTGCCTGCAAAAACTCTAACCAGCCAACTATGGATTCACGGTCGAGATAATCTATATCTATATCGCCTTTTAAAAATTCCGCCAATGATGCCAGATCGCTTCCATAGGATATCACCGTATGTGACGAAGCACCTATTTCAAGCTTCAGAAAGGCTATAAATCTATTAACTGCTTCGGAAAACAACATTTACATTTTTTCAAGGGGTTCTAGCCCAAGCAGTTCCAGCCCAATCTTCAGAATATCAAGAGCTCGAGAACAGATTATCATCCGTCGACCAAAGACCTCCGAATCCTCATCAATTACCCTGTTCAGATTGTAAAATGCTGAAAATTCACTGGCAAGCTCGTATAAATAATTACAAAGAAGATGGGGCCGCAGATCATCGATGGCCTGGGCCAACATAACCGGAAACATGACGATTTTTCGGCATAAAAAATGTTCCTCTTTGGTGGTTAATTGGGTCATGACAGCTTCATTTAATATCGCCTTATTTTTGATTTTTCTAAAAATAGCATAGATTCTTGCCAGAGCATATAATAAATAGGGAGCTGTATTGCCGTCGAAGGATAGCATTTTATCCCAAGAAAAAACATAATCGTGGGTTCGGTTCTGTGATAAATCCGCATATTTCACTGCCCCTAATCCGACCGCCCGAGCAACCTTCCTTTTCTCTTCCTCGGATAGATCGGGGCTTTTTTCGCTGACAACATCATAGGCACGACGCTTGGCTTCATCTAGGAGCTGCTTCAATTTTATGGCTTCTCCGGATCGTGTCTTTATAGCCTTGCTATTCTCTCCCAACACTGTACCGAACCACACATGGCGCAGCTCGGGAATTTTTCTATCAAAATGCCCGAACCACTTCGAAATGGTCCTAAATAATTGATTAAAATGATCCTGCTGCCTACCATCGGTGACATAGATCAACTCATCGGCATCGAAGGTTTCGGATCGGTAGAGCACAGTGGCCAAATCCGTGGTGGCATAATTTGATGCACCATCGGACTTTCTTATAATAAACGGCTGTTTCCTAAAGCGTTCGTGCTCTCGGTGAAAAACAACCAACGCTCCATCGTTATGTTCGGCAATGCCAGATTCTTCCAACTCTCCATAGACCCTATCTACCTTGTCCCGGTAGAATGACTCGCCGAGCACATAGTCGAACTCCACGTTCATTTCCCGGTATATGTCATCGAAGGCTTGGTAGGATACCCGGTTGATCTGTTCCCAAATCGCTAAATTTTCCTTATCTCCGGCCTGCAATTTCACCAATTCATTCCTCGCCCTCTCCAAAAAGGAAGAGTCATTTTTTGCCTTTTCGTTACCATTTCGATAAATGGCTTCGAGCAAATCCAACACCTCTTCCGACGGCAAATTCGACAAATTTATCTTTCCTATCTTTATTTCTGCCAACAGAATACCGAACTGAGTACCCCAGTCACCTATATGATTATCTCTCACCACATCCGCGCCACAAAATTTAAACATCCGCTGTATAGATTCACCGATTATCATGGATCGCAGATGCCCCACATGCATCTGTTTTGCCGTATTCGGAGAAGAATAATCGATGACTATCTTCTTACCTTTAAACAAATTAGACGCCGTAGCCTGGATTTTATTAGCATCCGAATTATTGGATATCCAATTGATGAAAAAATTGGATGTCATTCTGAAATTTATAAACCCTGGGCCGGAAACTTCCACAGCAAAATACCGCTGATGATCACTGCGAATAAATGCATCCGTCAACTTCTCTGCCAAAATCTTTGGGTTCATCCCAGCCTTCTTCGCAAAAGAAATAACCCCATTGACCTGCAGATCGCCAAACCGTTCCTCGGCAAGTCTGATCTCAGGATCTTTAAACCCTTGAAACGCACCAACATTGCTGGCCACACTTAACACAGTTTCCCGGAGGCATTCTACAATATTAAACCAATCCATACAATCTACCAGACAACCGTGGATGAAACGATAATACCATATAAAAATACCAATAATCCAAAAAATCTAGGCAATATTTTTCTTTTAAATAGCCACTCAATGAAATCTCTGAATCTATAGGGTACAATCCCCAGGTATATGGCTGTGGCAATCGCCAAATATACAAAGGACACCATAAATAGTCTGGATTTTTGCTCACACATATAGGCGGCTTTTAAAAGCTCATTTGAGGCCAATAGAACCAAAATGGCCATGCCTCTTATGCATAGAAAATCGCGAACCATTAGAATTACTATCGCGGCCACACTTAAAAAAAATCCAAAAAAAATCCATTTGTATTGGCCAAAATCCGCTTCACCCAATATGGTAATATGCCATAAAAACCACGCAACACCTGCCCCAAAAGCCACCCAATTTGCCAGCTCAGAACGCATAAAAGTTTTGCATTTTTTTTCACAAATAAATGGTTTCACCATCAGAAAACCCCCACAGAGAATCAGCAACAATCCCACAAATAATTCAGCAACCACTAATTCCATATAAAATCATCTCTGGTGAATATATGAATTAAGTCAAAGCTTTCGTCAATAGAATAATCATCTAAACAGACCTCCAGATCCACTGGAATCTGTTTCCTAAACCAAGTACGTTGCTTCCGGATAAGGCGATTGGTATTTTTTGCAATGGCATCAATCAACCCTTCCAAGTCCCCAGAATTGCTTTTTATAAATGAAATTGT
>JAIRXD010000084.1 GCA_031268545.1 Puniceicoccales bacterium
ACGGCTTCAATGATTACCCTTTCCAGTAGAGATTTCGAGCTATCATCTTTGCTATTCAGTGCCCCATCGATATTTTCTCTCAAATCGCCGTCCACTATTAAAGCCAATTTATTTTTGACTATGGCTTCTGGAAATTCAGCCAAAACAATCCTGGTTATTTGTTCCCTCAGGGTTTCTTCGGCTTCAACTAAGGTATCATAGGTAAACGAATTTTTGATGAGATAATAGTTCACATAGGAAATCAACTGACTCCAGGAACAATTACTTGGCAGAGACGGTATTACGGAAAACGATCCGGGGAATGAATGATTCATATCATTCCATTGAGATTTGGTTTTAAGCATTGATGCAGCGGAGATGTCCGTGGAAATAGATTCGCTCCTATCAATGCTATAGGCCGCATTTTCCAGATATTTCTGCTGTTCAGTAAATGTCAGGCTTTCAACATTTTTTCGATCAAATCCATACTCTTCTGCCAGTGCCCAGCTATGGCCTATGGATGAAGGCGCCAATGGAGCTTTGGCGGTGAATTCGAAGCGATCCATATCCGGTGCCTGTGAGGAATCTGGTAGCTTATCAATATTATGTAATGCATACTCAGGCAATGACTTAAGGGTTGAATCCAGGTCATTGTTTATGGCCGATTCTCTGGGACCCGGAGGTGTTGGTGCAGTTGGTTCTTCAAAGGTCGGAAATAATGTGTTAGCTATGGCCGAAGAAGGAATTGGAGCTTTATATTCCTCGGGTTCTTTTATACCGAGCTGCCAGGCCGCCGGCACTTCCCCTGGAGCCTCCTTCACCTCCGAAGGGCTTGGCCGTGGCGCAATACCACCTTCGGGGATATTGGCTTCGTACTCATAGAACGCGACGTGTTTACCCTTATTGAAAACATTATTCCTCGGGTCGGTTGGATCTTCAAAATTTGGAGCCATAGCACCACCGGTACCGGCGGCAAAATCTGCTGGATTTATCTTCATAATAGAGTTCCTCCGTTATTGACTATAATTTTAGTCTTCTTCTTATCTTCACTTTCTTACTGACATTCATATCCTGTTTGGTTGATTCTGGCACAACAGGCTGCTGAATTGTATTCGCCGAATCGCCAGGGTTGATTGTCTGGGGAGAATGTTCCGGCATTGTACTAGGGATTTTATCCAACTGATGTCTATTTACCGTTGACCTTAGCGCGGAGATCACTGTGCCTCTGCTACGACTAGAACGATAGGTTTTATTTCCACTACCTGGAGCTTTGGATTTTATAGCATTATTTACCTTAAGCTCTTCTGGTTCTTTCTTTGGAATATCGCAGCCACGTTCCTGGGCCATAGCACCGGCTTTCTCCAGATCCTTGGCAACTTTTTTTATTACCTGGCTGGTAGAAATTTCCTGGATATCATCCCTAGGGTCAATTTTTTCGCTATATTCGGAGATGGAAAAATAGCTGTATTCGTCTGATATTGAAGATTCCGAAAGTTTAACTTTATCTCCAGGGCACTTACAGGTTGGCACCGGCCGATCTGCGACCTGTTCGGGTGGTTTCTGGAAGGCGAGCTTTGGCACTTCATTTACCACGGTTTTCACCTCGGCCTCGGAAACCTTTACGCTCTCGATAAATTCTTCCAGCCTATGCTTCACAGCATTTATTCGTTGCAAAGAACTACGCTTGTCTTCCCTATTGACAGCAATTTCCGTTCTACCTTTTTCCGGCTCCTTTGCCCTACGCCGAAGAAGTTCCTGGGATTTTTCATCATTTTGACCATCGATTTCAAATGGCAATTTTTTCCAACCACCAGATGGAACCAATCCCATCATTTCAAGACGATTGCGTTCATTCTTTATGGCTTCTATTGCATCAAATTTATATGGTTTCGCAAATTCTAGCTCAAAAAATTTGCCAATTGTATCATCAGTTAAACAACAGTCACTGAACATTTTATCAGCAGATGCCAAAAGATTCTTAGCCTCAGAAATCTGTCTGTTGTTTTTGTCCTCTTCATCTATTAAAATTTCAAATCCATTAGTCATATTACAAATCTCCTCGATTCTAAATTATCCAAGTGAAATTCTTCCCAGTGGCTGTATGGTTATTTCTTCGGTTAGTTCCTGATGGGACAACACCGGTAGCTCGTACAGCTCGAGCTCTATCAGTTTGCGCACATAACGCCTTATGTCCATTGATGTTAGCAACACCGGCCTATTGGATTCTCGGGAAAAATCCCCGATTTCCTCCTTGACTTTATGCACAATTTGCTTTGCCGTATCCGGTTCAAGTGCAAGGTAACTTCCTGCGGATGTTTGCCTTATGGCTTTTCTGACCACATCCTCCACCGACGGATCCAGCAGATATACTGCCAAAATATTCTGACCACCGCTGTATTTATAACTGATATATCGCTTGAGACTAGACCTAACATAATCGGCTAGTAATACTGGTTCCTTTTCCTTTTGCCCCCAATCTATCAAGCACTGCATGATCAATCGCAGGTTTCTTATGGAAACGTCTTCCTGTACTAGGCGTTGCAGAACCTCGCCAACCTTTTGTACCGGAAGGACTCTCTGGACCTCCTTGACCAGTTCCGGGAAATTTTTTTCCATATTTTCCAGGATAAATCTGGTTTCCTGGAGACCGATGAATTCACCGGAATACTTCTTTAATATGAACGATAAATGATAGGTAAATATTTGAGGCGTAGTCATATAGCTGATACTAGCCTTATCCATCTGTGGCATGAGTTCCCTGCTCACCCAAAGCGATGGGATGTTTGGCAGAAATGCCTTTTCTTCCTGGTAGGAAATATTCAGAATTCCGAGGCTTTCTTTAGACTCGCGTACCAGTACATGGTCTTTGAGAATTCGGCCTTGGGAAATCGGAACTTCTTGTAACAGAATTTGATACACCCCATCGGTCAAATTTTCGTTAAACCTTAGATGTATCCCAGGAAATGGTACACCCAGATCATAATACAGGGCTTTTCTGACCTGAATCAGCTGGTCATTCAAGGCATTTGGTTCCACCGACTCCTCTATGGATGAAGCCACATCCAACAGCAACGGTACCGTAACAGAAAATTCCTCTTTTTCCTCTTTAAATGTGGGGATATTCGGAGCAGCGTCCGACGGCATGCCGGTGGCTTTGGTGAGCTTAGCCGTTTTGGAACCACCAGTCTTTCCCTCGGCTTCGGATTTCATCAATGATCGACCGGTCATGAATGAAATGATTCCTATGATTACAAATGGTATTTTTGGAAACCCAGGTATCAACATGAATCCAACAATCAGACAGCCGCCAATAACCAGAGCCTTTGGCTTCGATAACAGCTGCTTACCTATGTCTCGGCCCAGCGGATTGGCCGCATCGGAGGCTACCCTGGTAACTATTACGCCAGCGGTTATAGATATAAGCAGCGCAGGTATTTGTGAAACAAGACCGTCACCTATGGTTAAAATGGAATACACTTCTATTGCCTTACCTGGCTCCATTCCCTTCTGAAAAACACCAATTATGAGGCCGGCTACTATGTCGATGAATGTTATTATAAGGCCGGCAATGGCATCGCCCTTGACGAATTTCATCGCACCGTCCAGTGAACCGTAGAGCTGGTTTTCCTGTTCCAGTTCGGTACGCTTAAGCTTTGCCTGATCGGTATCTATGCTTCCAGCCCGCAGATCCGCATCGATACTCATCTGTTTACCGGGCATCGCGTCCAGTGTGAACCTGGCGGTGACCTCGGATACACGCTCGGCACCCTTGGTTATGACAACAAATTGGACCACCAATAGGATTAAAAATATGACGGCACCGACAACGAAGTTACCTGCTACGACAAAGTTACCAAAGGTTTCTATGATATCACCAGCATCGGCATCTATCAAGATAAGCCTTGTGGTTGTTATACTTAGGGCCAATCGAAACAGGGTGGTGAACAGCAATATGCTGGGGAATGTGGACAGAGCCAAAACTCTTGGGATGTACAACGATATCATCAACAATGTGACACTGATCGATAGATTTACGGCCAAAAGGAGATCCAGCAAAGCGGTTGGTATTGGCACCACCATCAACATGATGACTGCCACCACTAACAATGCTAAAAGCACATCACTACAACCTGTTACGGCCTTTATGGCCCTACTTACTTTTGCTGCAAATTTCACTTTTTCCTACTGTTTTTTCTTGTTGCTTCGGCCATTCGTGCCTCTCGTTCCTCCATCCCAAGGAAATGAACCAGAGCAGATCTTGCCTCACTATCATGCCCCAGGCCCCACATAACTTTGCTACGCAATAGATAAAACAACTTTTTTTGCTGGTTATTTAATTCTATTCCATCCAAATCTTCTAGCTCCGCAAATGCATCCTTTGGCCTTTG
The DNA here is from genome assembly GCA_031268545.1 of Puniceicoccales bacterium. Classification (GTDB taxonomy): domain Bacteria; phylum Verrucomicrobiota; class Verrucomicrobiia; order Opitutales; family LL51; genus JAIRTH01. Next base: position 4,368 of record JAIRXD010000084.1, read on the forward strand.
GGTTGCAAGACAGGCATTGACATAGCTTAGGCGTAGATTTATATCATCGTGGAAAAATTCTCTCAGGCCTCTGAGCAACAAAAATGCCTCGTCATACTTACTATATTGCAAATACAAATAGGCCAAAACCATCAAGAATTCTCTTTGACTATTATCCATTTGAAACCCAAGCCAAGATGACGTAAGTTTAATAAATATATTGCTAGTTACAATTATTTATTGACTTGGGCTGCTTAATAAATAGAAGAGCTTTCCGCTAGAGAGACTTAAATATTTCGTAGGAGCTCTTAGAGTCGTTTTTTTACCAGCCGGCAGCGTTAATTTTTTGCCGAAGTTCATCTGCCTGAGCGAAATTTTTACCCAATTTTGCTTCCCAACGTTCCTTGGCCATGGCTTGCACCACCTCGGGAATAATAACATCGATAAAATGGGATACATTATCTAACCCTAAGGCATAGAGCAATTTATAAATCTCTGCAAGGAAATGTTCAAGTTGTTTAACCGCCAAGGCCTCTAAATTTAGCTCATTTAGGACGGAAAAAATACTTCCAAGGCACTGGGGAATATTCAAATCTGTTCTCAGCCTTATTTCAGGCTTCCCGAAAGTATTTCCAGGCAATAAATGGCAAATTTATCACACTGGCG
>JAIRXD010000087.1 GCA_031268545.1 Puniceicoccales bacterium
GAGATACGCCCATCGTTGGTGCCGTGGTACTTGGCTCAAGCATTTCAGCTTTTACAGGTGGATGGATAACTTTGGTGATATGCTCGGCCGCTGCCAGAGTTACCCTAGTCTTTCGAGCCAGCGATGGAGCTCTAGCTTTCTGATTTCCAACCTCCAGTTCATTAGCTTCGATGTGAGTTTGGCAGTTAGACCGCGTTTGCCATATGGCAAGGGTCAGATCATCGTTGGAAACCTCGAAATAAATTTGACGATCGCCTTCATTTACGAAAACATTTCTTGGTGTGGCCGGATGTATGGCTTCCCTTAGAAATTCTTCCGGGTCATCGGTGTATCTTATCACATCTATCTTTTCTCCCCCCAGTTCTTTGACGATGCTCCGGACTCTTATTCCCCTTGTGCCCACACAGGCACCTACGGCATCAACCTTGGGATCTTTGCTTGTCACGGCAATCTTGGTCCTGTAGCCGGCCTCCCGGGCCATGCTGCTGACCTCTACGGTGCCATCGGCTATTTCGGCAACTTCGATTTCTAGCAACCTTCGCACAAATTTGCTATTCGCCCGACTAACGATCAGTTCCGGGCCATGGGAGGTTTGATCTATCTTTAATAATAGACATCTTATCCTGTCGCCTGGAATATATTCTTCACCGGGGATGCGTTCCTTGTATGGCATGAGGGCTTCATTCGAATCCAGTTCCACATAGACATTGCCCGAATCATGTCTGCACACGACGCAGGTTACAATATCGCCAACCTGATTTTTATAGTTCTCATAAATCTTTTCCTTTTCAAAATGCCTTATGCCACCTACTATTGCCTGCTTAGCGCTTTGGGCTGCTATTCTTCCGAGATATGACGGGTCTATTTCCTTTTCAAAAACGTCACCAACCTGCAGCGTTGGATCTATTTCCCTGGCTTTGGATATATGGATTTCCGATTGCATATTGCTAACTGAATCAACCACTTCCATTACCATCCAAGCTTGAAGGTGACCTGTTTTAGGATTTATTTCAACCCGAATATCCTGGGTATCGTTAACGCTTTTCAGCGCAGCGGTACGGATGGCATTGGCTATGGTATTTATCATATCACTACGACTTATACCTTTCTCCTTTTCCATGTACTCAAGTACGGCTAAAATCTCTACACTGCTTTTCATAATTTTGGCAGAAATTTGCGACGGAACCATCTTTGAGATTTTTCCTAAAAAATCTCTCCGATGCAGACTTCTGTTGTCAACAACTTAAAATAGCATGAGCGTAGGTCAAGACAATTTTACCCATATGTCGCTTTACATTTGATTTTTACATATAAGTCAATAATAAAGTAAAAATATGATTAAAATGAATGGCACTTAGGTGATTTAATCTAGGCCTAAGGGTATCTATTTATCGAAGCAAGTCGAAAATGGTTGCCAAGCAGTTGTACTTTTTCACATTAGTGGTCCATTGGGGTGTGGTATAATGTGAAAACGGAGGTTTGAATATAATGACCACAAATTGTATCGTTGATGTATCAAAAGATGTTAAGTCAGAAAGACTTGTAGATCAAAAGTATGCCTATTGGCGTAGGATAGTATTGGGTTTATTGATTGTTGGCTATGCTTCATTTTACATTATTCGCCAAAACTTACAGGTTGTATGCCCTGCATTACAGAGCGAGTTTGGATGGACGAAATCGGATATCGGATGGGTATTCACCTGTGCATCGCTGATCTATGGCTCTGGTAAATTTATCGGCGGAGTGATCTGCGACAAAACGAAGGTTAAGTACTTTATGGCCATAGGGTTAGCTGGTACATCCTTCTGCTCATTGCTTTCGGGCTTTTCCAATTCCCTATCCACCATTGTGACCTTCTATCTGCTGGGGTCGATTTTTCAGTCCACCGGCTGGCCACCGGTACCGAAATTGATGACCCATTGGTATGCACCCAGGGAGCTTGGAACCAAATGGGGGATTGTCAGTTTGTCCCATAAGATTGGCAGTATTTTAATATTGATTGGAGGTTCTTGGTTGCTGGACATTTCGGGTTGGAGATCGGTTTTCATTGTTTCCGGTGTGATATCTCTGGCCGTGGCCTGTCTATTATTTTGGAAACTGTGTGATACTCCGGAGTCCATGGGATTACCGTCGGTGGAGGAGAAGGAGGGGTTGCCGAGGCAGACCAGTCACAGGAATAGCGAAAGCGTCACATTGAAGGAGATATTTTTTGAGCATATACTGCCAAACCGAACCCTCTGGTATGTATGCTTTGCGAATTTTTTCGTATATATAATAAGAATGGGATTGTTCAATTGGGCACCGATGTTTTTGCAGGAGGCCAGAGGAGCATCGGTGTCCATGTCTGGTTGGCAAGCCGCCGGGTTTGAGAGTGCCGGTGCAATTAGCGGTATTTTTGCCGGCTGGCTGTCTGATAGAATATTTCATGGAAAGCGTAACCGGGCCTGTTTCTATTTCATGCTGGCCCTAATTATTGTTCTACTTGTCTTTTGGAAGCTGCCGGTTATGTCCCAATTTGTCAACATGGTCTTTCTCTTCGTGATGGGATTTTTGATCTATGGCCCCCAGACGTTGGCTGGTCTATCCGGTGCAGAATTTGGATCGAAGAGGGCCGCTGCTGCCGCCAATGGACTTACCGGCACATTCGGTGCACTGGGCCATGCGGTTTCCGGCATTGGTGTGGCGAAGATAGCCGATGCCTGGGGTTGGAACGCCACCATGGTGTTTTTTGCCCTATGTGCATTGATGGGAATGTTTTTTTTCATATTGAACTGGAACAGTACGGCCCAGAAGCATTCCTAGGGCCGAGGTCCGGCTCTATTGGCTGTTTTCGTGGCTTTTAGTAACCTTTGTTTCAATTTGGTTAAAAATTCACTGGGACTCAGATTGAGGTATGTCTTGCTATCTCCTGTGGTGATCTGTAACAGGTCATAGAGAGGTAGTAGTACTGCATCGGCGTTGGAATCTAGCAATTTATGTATGGCTCTCCAGCTGGATTCGTTTATGTTGGAGCCAAAACATTCCTGAAAATCTTTCCTCATGGTTTTTGGTAATTTCGATGAATTTGAGTACTCGTTAAGCCAGCCGATGAGTGGGTTTTCCCGAGAAGAGCTGATGGTGGCGATGCAGGTTTCATTGTAATCACTGGGTAATTCATGGGCAAATTTTTCGTCAAATGCATACTGTAAAACGTTTAGATGAGCCATATTAAATCGACTCATTATTCGCTTTGATTTGAAATCGGAGTGGGTTTCCGAGGCGATGATTGGAATATGATCTTCGAAGCTGTTTTTTATTTTTTCGAACAGGGAGCCGCCGCCGCTGGGAACCCATCGACCCTGGTTTGGATCGGATTCGGCAATGGGAATTTCCCAACTTTCGAGCAGTTCGTGAAAATTTTCCAGAATGATATGGTCAAAAAATTGTAATTCTTTTTTAAGCCTTTGGATGAACCAATGATAATCCGTGTCTCTATGTCTATTCCATCGATACATGGGAGCATCGAGCTTTAGGCCCTTGGGATATAGCATCGAGTTTGGATAGCCGGCAACGGTAGTGCATTGGCCTGCCTGATCCAAGAAAAACAGGTTTTGATTGGTCCACACATCCGGGCTATCCTGTTCCACGTATATTTTAAAGTCGGTGACCAGGATTATGCTGAGTTTTTTTGCTTCGGCTTTTGCCGCCTCTAATTGCCTATGTAATAAAAATTGGAGTATGCCTGCGTTTCGTATTTGTAGAGATAATTGCTTCCGGGTTGCTTCGATGGCCTTTCGGTCGAAGTCTTTGATTTTTTCTGGCCATTTCCACCAAGGTTTACCGTCGAAGATGTGCTTCAGTGCATAGAATAATGCATAGTCTCTCAGCCAGCTTTCGTTATTTTTTTCAAACGACATCAATTCGGCTAGAAGATTTTTATCGGCCCGATCATCGAATTTATCCGCCACGAGATCCAGGTATTTTCTCCTCAAAATTGTTATTTCACCGATATGCCTAGTGCTGGCAATTTCTTCCTCGGCTTCGGCCAATTCGGTTTCGGTTAGGAGTCCAAGGGTTTGTAGATTTGCTAAGGAAATAAGAGTTTCGTCAAAGGCCAGGCCATGGGCAATGGTCAATCCTTGGGGGTTATTTGATCTATGGATGCTAGGGATATGCCACAGGGTTTGGCCGGTATGGCTAAGGGCAGCTAACCATTCGCTGAAAATTTCGCCCAGATCTGCATAGCCAAACCTTCCGGCCACATCTCTGAGGCCAAAGGAAATGCCAGATTTTCTTTGAAAATTTGGTTCATAGGGGTCAGATTTAAATGAGAAATCAAAATCCACGACCAGTAGATCCTAGAAACATCTAAATGTCTGTCAAAACAACTAATTCTGATGACCTAAAGTCTTTGGCTGCAGGCGGCTTTTTTCCTTGGGTCATTAGAACGAGAAATCTATCGATGTGCTAAATAGCAGCAAATTTTTATGACCCTTGCCGTCGGAACCTCTGTTGATGCAGTTAACCCAGGATTCTTTTGAGGCATCGTTGCCAATGTAACGCACCCCGGCCCGTACCCTTGCATTGTCATTGAGGGCGTAGATGAGATCCGAGCCGGCCCCCCAGTAGACATAGCCCTTCTTTCCTCCATGGAGTCCAGCATTTACGATATTGCTATTCAGTTCCAAATCTTTGGCTTCCTTGTCATTGACCAATGCATTGGCGGCCCTATCGTACTTCACATATCTATTCGTTGTGGATTCGTTGGATGATGTCCAGTCGGACCATGGTATGCCAAATGGCTTGCCTGCCCTATCATAACCCAATTTGGCATTTAAATCTACCGAAAAACCGGAAAATCCATATTTCTCCAGATCTATGGTGTAGTTAATTCTGCCTTCAAAGTTCAGTTCCCGACGATTAAAATCGTAGGCCAAGTAGACTGCTGGATTCAATAGCACATCAGCCATCACACCGGCATAGACCTCATTGCTGTTGCTTTTTTTGAAAAAAATTGGTTCAAACCTGTAGGATACATATCTCCCTCCGTCCACCAGAGCATTATTTCCGGCCATCACTGTCCCAATCTCTGGCACGTCAACCTTTCCCAGGACACCAGCCACTTTGCCTTTTAAATTCGTATAAAAGTGATGGACATATCCCAAATCGGCGGAAAGGATATCGGTCATCTGGTAGTTAAATCCGCTGTAAACATCCACCTGATTCATAGTCCTTATCATGGGATAGGAGCCATTTATAAATTTTGGTTGAGTTTTTTTATCAGATTTTTTGGCCGGAATGGCGGTCAATGATAGGTCCGTACCAACTCTGCCATTGGCTGGGATATAGTCCGTGGAAGTGGCGTCCTTCACATCTAGGGCCGGAGGACCGGCTCCGTCGGTGCTAAGAAATGACTGCATTCCAACATAGAATTCACCGCGTTCGAATAATGGTAACCCAATTTCGGTCTGGGGTGTAAATATTTTCTGTCCCTGTTTACGGCCCCGGTATTCGAATTCAGAATCGAACCCAACGCCAGATTTGATGATTAATTCCGATGATTCAAAGGCGTTAACATAACTAATAGCCAACAGGCCAATAGAAAATGCTAATAACTTTTTCATTTCAGTGTTCCTTTAACCATTAAATGTATACAGTAATACTGTCTTCAGTGTCTATAATATCCCATAACATGTCAACATAAATGCAACATTACATACTAACCAGTGTAGTCAAAATTTTATAAATATCAAGATATTTGCAAGTGGATCAAACGGCTATTGGTGGGCCAGCCCAGGGCAATTGATACAAACCATCATAATAAATTTGAAAAGAATGCTAGACATTTCTAATAAAAAAAGACTCAATGCATCCATGCCAGCAGTTGTTTTTTCGATTGTTAGTCAGAAATGGGATATGGGAAAGACTACAACGGCTGTAAATTTGTCCGTATCTTTGACGAAAAAGGGTGTTCGGACGCTGTTGATAGATCTCGACCAGGCAGGTAATGCAACCAAAGGCCTTGGCTATAAAAGTGAAAATGGTGGAAATTTATATAAGCTATTGCATGGAATCTATGATTTTAATCACGGTTTGAAGAGAACACGCTATGCAAATTTGGCAATAATTCAATCAGATGAGAATCTAGAGTCAATCGAAATGGAACTCCGGGCCAGCGGTGATTACCTGATGCTCATTCGGGAATCGGTGGGCCGGATAAGGGATTCTGGAGATTTTGATGCGATTATTT